>JAPPKT010000557.1 GCA_028819675.1 Caldilineaceae bacterium
CACAGTGGCCGGAACAGCATGTCTGGTTCAGAGAAAAATTGGAGGCATTTGACCGAGCATTTCGCCCGCGCATCTCGACATTCGGCGCAGCCAATTAGCAGTGTATGTGGCATCGTACGCACTTCGTTGTATCATCAAAGAATTGGTTCTCACCTATGCCCATTCCGTTTCAGCATGCCTGGAACAGAATGGGTGAGCCATTTGCCGGCATGGCTTAACGCAGGATTTCAGGTCTTCCCCGCTTCCCCAAGTATTTCAGCAATAAACTCTCCATCCGACATGATGCGTTTGCCGTCCACGTCGATCGTGCATCGGGTTGGAATGACATCTAAGTGGTGGTCGGATTTCCAGTCGGCGCCTGTCTGCTTTCCGTAAGGGTCGCCGAAGGCCACATGGACGCCAGGAAACTTCTCATCCTGAAGCAGGTTTCCAACCAGCCCGGTCAGAGCGATATTGGTCCCAATTGCAAATTCTCCAACGCGATCGGCGTTCTCGGCGCCAAAAATGTAGGACTGTACATCCTTCGCCAAAGACTTGTCTTCACACTGCACCGACTTCACGAGTCCGTCTTCGACCTCAAAACTGACTGGAGTTTCGAGGATTCCGTAACGTTCGCTGAAATAGTCGCCCAATTCGTCGACCACCAATACACCGTTTGCGTCGCCAGGTGAGGTAAAGGTCTCCCCTTCAGGCAGGTTGCCCCATTTGCCCGGCTCGTGATAGAGCCCGTGGCAGGGTATCCAATTGAAATCGGGATTCAGAACGGCGGTAAAGTCGGTTCCTTTCGGGTTTGTGACGCGAATCTCCTTTGCCCGACTTGCAAGCTCGTGCACTCGCATAGTTACGTCGAAGATCTGCTTATAATCGACTCGCATCCCCTGCATCATTAGTAGGGGCGTGATATTGATCATATGACCATGGCGGGCGCCGTCCGGGTTGGCTTGCATCACAGCAGGCATATAGGCCATTCGGAATTTCAGTTCGCCAGGGCGGCTGCTGGCGGTATAGAAACTGACGTGCGGTTGAAACTGTTCCAGCGCGTTCTGGAGTTTACCTGGAATCTCGGTGATCGGGCGAGTGCCGAGGGATTCCAACGTGTGGGTTTCAACGGCATCGGCGATCGGGCATGCGGCAATTGCAAGCGCTTGGCTGGTAAGCGAAGAGCCCTCGTCGCCAAGGATAAACACGCGTTCGCCAGGCTGTACGCCCATGCAGATTCGCACTGCGACATCTGCGCCGGCCCGCATATCGTCCAGGGTGAAACTTTCTGTATCTGTCATAGCCAGAAGGACCTCCGGAGTGTTATGGTGTAATCTGTGCCAGCAATTGGTCGAGAAGTAAGGTCGTCATAGAGGGTGACTCGACGCTTACCCCAAAATGACCGGTTCCTCAGGAAATTGGAGCAGCGAAGGGCGCTCACGCTGGGCCAAAGCGATGACGATGGTGAGTGGTCCAAGGCGACCCCAAAACATAGTAAACGCGATCAGGGCCTGTCCCCAAGCGTTGAGCTTGTGCGTTTGGCCCAAAGAGTAACCTGCATTTGCAAAGGCGCTCACCACCTCGAAGCCAAGTGCAAAAATATCTCCTTGAGTAAACAGAGACAAGATGATCGTGACGGCCGCGACCAATAGCGTGCTGACTGTCATGATCGCGACGGCCTTATTCAGCGTTTCTCTTGGTACTGAGCGGCCAAACGCCACGGCCTGATTGTCTCCCCCTTTGGCTGTCGCCAGGGCCGAAATCAGCAGAACGCCAAAGGTGCTGGTTGTCACGCCGCCGGCCATGCTGGCCGGTGCGCCGCCGACGAACATCCAGAAAAGGAGCATGAGCTGGGTACTCTGGCTGAGCTCCGGGAGGGAAAGAATGGTCAGGCCAGCGGTACGAGAGGATATGACTGTGAAAAGAGTGATAGCGATCTGTTCGCCCATAGAGTGGGCAACCAGAGTTACTTCGTATAGTTGTCGATCGAGGAGCATGACGGCCAGGCCCACGACGAGAAGCACAACAGTCAAGCCCAAAGTTATGCGCGTGTTGAGGGCCAGCATGCGATTCCTGAAATAGCTGACCACGTCGTACAAAACGGCCACGCCGACGCCCCCCAGTACAATCAAGGCCGACATCACCGCGAGGGTGTAGTAGTCGGCACTGAATCCGAACACAGGAGCGTGTTCACTACCTGCAAAGAGGTCGAAACCGGCATTGCAGTAGCTGCTGACGGCGTGGAAGAGCGCCAGCCACAGGGCTTCTCCGTCGGGAAGTTGGGTCCGCCAGCGAAGCCATAGCAAGAGCGTGCCAACCGCCTCGATTGAGACGGTTACGATCAGGACATATAGTGCGAGATTGGCGACGCTACCGAGACGTCCCCAGTTACGTGTCAGAGTGAACTGCTTTTCGGCTCCGAGCGACTGCTGGATCAGGAACCGTTCATTCAGGGTTACCCGCCTCCCAACCAGGCGAAAAAGGAGTACGCTAAATGCGATAAAGCCGACGCCTCCCACCTGAAGGAGGACCAAGATAATGAACTGGCCGAAACGGCTGAAGTCTGTAGCGGTGGTGAGCACCCCCAGGCCGGTAACTGTCACGGCGCTGGTAGAGGTGAATGCGGCCTCCATCCAGGAAATTGACACATCCGAGGTTGTGGCAGCCGGCAACTTGAGGAGGAGCGTTCCCAAGAGTATGATGCCGGCAAATCCAAGAATCAGCAGGCGGGGTGCCTGTGCGCGTGACAAACGAAGGTCTGTGGCCTCCTTTGCACGGACGGCATCGTCTGCCAAACGCGGCCGGTCGAAACCTTCCCCCTTGCTCAGTCGAAGATTTAGCTGAACCGCATGGGATGCCTCTTCTGATGAAGAAGGAGTAATCTGGCCCATGGGTTCTTGACAACGACTTTTCATAACCAGTTGTGAGTACCTGTTACCAGGGCGAATCGGGCTATGTCCCAAGGGGAACTCGCTCCATCGGCTACTCAAATGGTAATGTACACCCGAGCAAGTTTCCGTCCAAAATAAGGGAGGCAGCAAGCGCTTCCGCGATCGGGTGGTACACCGCGGCGTCGGACCACAAACTACCAGGGCGCAAACAACGCACAGGCTTCCCTTAAGTGAGAGTCTTGGTTCCTGTGGACTGTCGACTTCCATCAAGTCGACCAAAGGATGGACCCATGCCCCACTCCTGAAATTTTACTTGGTATAAAATTTATTATACGGAATAAAAGTCTGAAGATGGTCACCCTCGTCGTTTGCCCCTAAATCTTGCCATATTGTTTATGTTCATGTACTCTCACTCGGAATGCGCGCTTCAGGTTCTGGACGCGTTCTTGTCCCGGAATGCTCTGTACGGAGACCTTTCCTTTCATGATACTTTATCTGATTCGTCACGGTCAGTCATCCAACAATCTGCTTGCTGAGCAATTGAAGGATCGTGCAGGTCCATACCCCTTCGAAACTTACATGAAGCAGCGGGTCGCCGAACCGCCGCTGACGAAGCTAGGGGAGGAACAGGCGGAACGGCTAGGGTCATTCGTAAATGGCATGGCGATTTCCCGCCTTTACTGCAGTCCAATGTTGCGCACAATGCAGACGATCCGGCCACTTGCAGAGTCCCTGGCCTGCAATCCAGCAGTCTGGATCGATCTGCACGAGCATGGCGGCGTGTTCCATCGGCCGGGTTCTGACGTTGATGCAGTCGGCCATCCTGGCCTCAGCCGTTCAGAAATGAGTGAAATGTTCCCCAACTATCGGTCTGACGGCATCGGGGAAAGCGGTTGGTGGCAGGGAGGCGAAGAAGATCTGGCCTCTTGTCACGCTCGTGCCGTGAGGGTGGGGGAAGAGCTGCAGCGCATGGCAAGAGAATTAGGGGAGGATGAAAGCATTGCGGCCGTCAGTCACGGCACATTTATGGACAGTCTGCTGAAGGCGCTCCTGGGACGGCTGCCGGGCAATGATTTTTACTTCAACCACCACAATACCGGTGTCACTCGGGTCGACTTTTCTCCTACGCGAATGCCAGGGAGACTGACAGTAACTGTTCGCTATACGAATCGGGTTGAGCATCTGCCCGATGAACATATGACCTATTGAGAGGAGTAGGAATTGGCTGACTCACGCCCCCGCTTGCTTGCGAGCGATCTGGAAGGCGTACTCGTCCCTGAAATCTGGATTGCGTTTGCCGAGAAGACCGGGATTGAGCAGTTGCGCCTGACTACGCGAGACGTATCTGATTACGATCAGTTGATGCAGATGAGGTTGAAGATCCTTAAGGAACGAAATCTTCGCCTGCAGGATATTCAGGAAGTAATCGCGACCATCTCACCGCTGCCCGGTGCGGGGCAGTTCATAGACTGGATTCGCGAGCGCGCTCAGGTAGTCATCCTGTCCGACACTTTCTATGAGTTTGCCAAGCCATTGATGGCTCAACTCGGCTATCCGACTATCTTATGTCATTCTCTTGAAGTTGATGCAGTCGGGTCCATTACCGGCTATCGATTGCGTCTTGACGAGTCCAAGCGAAAAGCGATTTCAGCGTTTCGCGACCTCAAGTTTCAGACGTTAGCGTTGGGCGATTCCTACAATGACATAGCGATGCTGAAACGGGCTGATGTGGGGGTCCTATTCGACCCGCCGGACAACGTAGTTGGGGACCATCCCGACTTACCAGTAGTCCGAAACTATTGTGAGGCTCAGGCAATCATCGGGGACTGGCTGTTGGATAGGGGAGAGTAGTATAGAGCTGCTTTTTGCATCGACATTTTAGCCGATTCTATGGCCAGTACTCGGAACGGGCACAGCCAGGAGGCACCGAAGTCCGGCTCAACGGAGTTGGTCTCCATCTTTGGCTACATTCTGACCGTTTCCTACCCCCTACTTGCGCTTTCAACAGGCGTCCGGGCGTTATTTCAGTTCTTCCTCAAGGAAGGCGTTGTTAACAACCTGGCGCCGTCCCTGAGTTTGTTGGCTGCAGTTTGCTATTTGGCCGCGACGATTGGATTCGCCTATCGCCGGCGATGGGCCTGGCGACTCTCGGTCGGCGTTCTTCTCTTTGAGACTTTCCTCACTCTGGCAGTGGGTTCCCTCAGTCTAATCATACCCGAAGCAATTGGACGGACTGTTTGGCGCCACTTTGGCGCGGACTACGGCTATTTCCCCCTCTTTCAACCGGCAATTGGCCTTGTCTGGTTGTTCTGGCCGTCGATTATGCGTCAGTATGGCCTGACCGCAGGCAGCTCCAGCGTAGCACGCAACTCTGCCAATCTTCGGACTGGAAACTAGATGAGTAGTGAGAGTAGGTCGCCGGCGCCATCGAGGAGGAGCATTGCCTTTCAAGTCTTGCGCAAGGCGTACTCGTCTGGTCCGCTCAGTCAGGAAAGTGATGCGGCGCGTGTGACCGTTCACCGGTATTTCGGAGTTTTGTTCAGGGGGCTAGTCCTTCTGATCGCCCTCTCAATGCTTCTGCCGCTGGCCTACCTGCTCGTCAGGGCTGGAGGCGTTGGGTGGACTGAGGTCTCAGGCCTGTTGAGCCGCACCCGCTTGCTGCCCATCATGTGGAACAGTCTCCTGTTAGTCTGCGGCGTAACTGCGCTGTCACTCGCGCTTGCACTGCCCTTCGCCTGGCTGACCGAAAGGACCGACTTGCCGGGCTGGAGAATCTGGACGGTGCTGGCGATGATGCCGCTGGTGATCCCAAGCTATGTTGGCGGATTCACGTTGATTGCCATGTTTGGGCCCCGCGGCGTACTTCAGGAACTTCTGTCCCCTTTCGGAGTGGAACGTCTTCCTTCAATTTACGGATTCACAGGTGCGTTGTGGGTCTTGACGCTCTTTACCTATCCATATATTTTTCTGAGCATTCGTGCCGCGCTGCACAGATTCGATCCTTCGATCGAAGAGGCGGCGCGGTCGCTTGGCTACGATGGTTTGCAGACATTTCTGAAGGTGACATTACCAAATCTGCGGCCGGCAATCACTGCAGGCGGGCTGCTGGTGGCCCTGTACACGCTCAGCGATTTCGGCGCGGTCTCGCTATTGCGTTTCAATAGCTTTACCCGGGCCATCTACGTCCAGTATCTGAGCAGCTTCGACCGCAACGTTGCCTCACTGCTTTCATTGGCGCTGATCGTGTTTACGATTATACTGTTGCTGCTGGAAAGAAACAGCAGAGGAAGAGGCCGTCCGCGATACTACCGAAGTAGTGCCGGTGTCGCGGCCCCGCGTAAGCGAATCGAACTTGCCAGTCGGAAGTGGCTGGCGCTTGCATTCTGTGGCGCTGTTGTATTGGCAGCCCTAGTCCTGCCTACCGGTGTAATTCTGTATTGGCTGCTACGAGGTCTGGCATCGGGCGAACCGCTTGCGCCGGTCTGGGCGGCAACGCTTAACAGCTTCCGCGCTGGTGCATTGGCCGCGGTCGCCGCGGCATTTTTGGGATTTCCCATAGCCTTTGCCGCAGTCAGATTAGGTGGAAGACTTATGTCTCTTGCTGCGAGGGCGGTGTACCTGGGCTACGGCTTGCCAGGCATCGTCATCGCGTTCAGCCTGGTCTTTTTCGGGGCGAATTTCGCGCCGTGGCTCTACCAGACGTTGTGGATGCTGGTGTTCGCCTATGTCGTCCGCTTCTTGCCTCAGGCGATGGGGGCGATGCAGATAAGCCTGCTGCAGATGAATCCCCGTCTGGAAGAAGCAGGACGTAGCTTGGGCCTGGGTAACCGCGCCGTATTCAGGAGGATAACTGCGCCCATCGTGCGGCCGGGGGTCCTGGCAGGGATGGCTCTCGTTTTTCTGACAACGGTGAAGGAGTTGCCGGCCACTCTGCTCCTGAGCCCGACGGGCTTCTCGACGTTGGCTACTCAGATTTGGTCGGCTACGGACGAAGCTTTTTTTGCGCGTGCGGCCGCTCCCGCGCTCGTCCTCTTGGTGATGTCAGCGTTCAGTATTTTTCTTGTTCTCATACAGGAGGAAAGTGAAGTTGTCAGCAGCTGAAGTAGCATAGTCGCCGCTGGACACATTCAATTCGAGCCATGAGTCGACGGCAAGCGATGCCACCGGGCCTTCACTTGAAAGGCGTATCCAAACAGTTTGGCAATGGTGACGCCTCCGTTCAAGCCGTAAACGATGCTTCGTTGACGGTTGACCGAGGAGAGTTCATTGCACTTCTTGGACCCTCAGGTTGCGGAAAAACGACAACGTTGCGCCTCATTGCCGGATTTGATCGCGTAGATGCCGGCATCATTGAAATTGACGGTGCGTTGGTGGCCAGCAGCTCGGTCCACTTGCAGCCCGAAAGGCGCCGCGTCGGCATGGTTTTTCAGGAATACGCGCTTTTCCCCCATGTCAGTGTACTGGCAAACATCGAGTTTGGGTTGCGTCGCATGACAGCAGGAGACAAAAGGGCGCGCACTCGGGAGATCCTGGAACTGACAGGATTGGCAGGCCTGGAAAGGCGGATGCCCCATGAATTGAGCGGGGGCCAGCAGCAGCGAGTCGCTCTTGCGAGGGCACTGGCACCCAACCCGGCTCTAATCCTGCTGGACGAACCGTTCAGTAATCTGGACGCAGGACTGCGCGCGCGAGTGCGAGCCGAGGTGGGCGAAATCCTTCATAAGGCCGAAACTACTGCGATCTTCGTTACGCATGACCAGGAGGAAGCGCTGAGCCTTGTGGATCGGGTCGCGGTCATGCTGAACGGTAACGTCAAGCAGGTGGCCTCTCCTCAGGAACTGTACACAAATCCTGCCACGCGCTCGGTAGCCGAGTTTATCGGGGAGGCGAATTTCCTACCCGGAGTTGGGAAAGGGGACACTATTGAGTGTGAATTGGGGGTATTGGCCGCACGCAAGCAGATTCGCGGGCCCGTGGATATATTACTTAGGCCGGAGAATATTGAACTCGTTGCCGCGCAGCCCGGTCTGCCCGCCGCCCGGGTAAGGCACTCACTCTTTTTCGGCCACGACCAACTGATTACAGTGCAACTCCCAACGGGTACATTTCTGTCGGCGCGTGTGGGCCCATCGGACGCGTATGTATCAGATTTGCCACTGCAGGTTGAAGTACGCTCTCCTGTAGTCGCATATCCACGCAAGAACTGAAGGACCATCGCATATCAGCCGGCCCTAAGGATATCGCAACAGGCACCAAGTCGAGAGGCGACTGACAATGAGCGAAGGAATCATTCTGGAAGAGGCCCCGGACATCCATGAGCAGTTTCAGGTCACCTCACCAGCTCTGATGGTCATTTTTGGTGCTTCGGGTGACCTGGCTAACCGTAAACTGCTGCCGGCGATATATAGGCTTTCTCAACAGAGGCTTTTGCCGCCAAATTTCATCATTCTTGGATACGCGCGTTCACCCTTGAGTGATGACGAAATGAGACATCGAGCTCGGACCAGTATGCTGGCGAATCCTGAAGTCGAGTTCCAGAGTGCGGATTGGGAGGCTTTTGCCCCGCGTCTCTTCTACATTTCCGGAGAGTACGACGACGCCGAAGGCTTTCAACGACTGTGTGAGCGCGTCTCGAAGCTGGAGGAGACATGGAACATTGGCGGCAATCGACTTTTCTACCTGTCTACACCGCCATCGGTCTATGAACCCATTATCACTTGTCTAGGCGCCGCCGGCCTCGTTGAGCCTGCCGGCAGGCAGAATTGGACTCGGGTCGTTATTGAGAAGCCCTTTGGCAGCGATTTGCAGAGTGCTCACAAGCTCAACGACCATGTTCTGTCGGTTTTTCAGGAAGAACAGGTCTATCGAATCGATCACTATCTGGGCAAGGAGACGGTCCAGAATGTGCTCGTCTTTCGCTTCGCCAACGGGATTTTCGAGCCGATCTGGAACCGCAACTACGTTGATAATGTGCAGATCACGGTAGCGGAGAGCATAGGTGTTGAAGGCCGTGGGGGCTATTACGAGAAGTCCGGTGCTTTGAGGGACATGATGCAAAATCATCTCCTTCAGTTAGTCTCCCTAACTGCGATGGAGCCCCCGATTGCCTTTGACGCCAAGGCAGTACGCGACCAGAAGGTAAATCTCTTACAGGCAATTCGGCCCTTGCAGCCGGAGGAAGTTCCGGAATATGTAGTCCGCGCCCAGTACGGTGTTGGTACTGCCGCCACGCGTCCGGTCCCAGCCTATCTCGACGAGAACGGTGTTGCTTCAGATTCCACAACGGAGACATACGTGGCCTGGCGCCTTGAAATCGACAACTGGCGCTGGCAAGGTGTCCCATTCTATTTGCGTACTGGGAAGGCGCTGCCGAGAAAGGCGTCCGAAATCTCTGTAACCTTCCGTCGAGCTCCTCATCTTCTGTTTGACTCCGCCGAAGGATTCGAGACCTCCGCGGGTCAGGCTGACCAGGGTTTCCGAGCAGCTCCTCAAGGGCTGCGATTGAACGGCGACAGCCTTAGTCGCAACGTCCTGACGATGCGCATCCAGCCGGATGAAGGGATTACACTCAAAGCACTGGCCAAACGGCCCGGACCGTCGGTGAATCTTACACCTGTCAATCTCGAGTTCACTTACGGCCACAGCTTCGGTGAACCCCCTGACGCGTATCAGCGCCTTCTCCTGGACGTTGTTCTGGGCGACTCAACTCTCTTTACCAGGCGGGATGAAGTGGAGTTGGCATGGCAGCGGATCACACAAGTGTTGGATGGATGGCAGATGCAGGAAGAAATGGAGGCAAACGGGAGGAAACCATTCCGCCTGCCAAACTATCCGGCGGGAACCTGGGGTCCCGAAGAGGCCGACGCTTTACTGGAAAGGGAGGGGCAACACTGGGTTACCGAGTAGGCGATCCTCTGGAATTACCGCAGAAGCCGCACCGTATCCACCACCTTCACAACAGTTTCCTTTTGCAACGGCCTCAGGCGCCCGAGGCTTAAGCTATGATAGGGAGCAAGAGTTGAACTCCTTCAAGAACAGCAGCCCAATTCTTTCGGGCTAGAAGGGAAGACTCTCACCGCTCTGGTTCTCGCCCTACCCCATGAAGGCCCCATAGTCGGAAAGTACTGTAACCGGATTAGCCGAATGCCCTCTGATGGGTAGGATGTTTCCGGCCCTTGAGAACTCTGGCAGATACGGTGCCATCCTTGGGGCGCTGCTTGGTGACAATGGATTTGCCGTCCGATGCGGCCGGGAACTCCGTAGAGGGAGGTACGATGCTTTGCTGCGAGGACGTTCACTCAGTAATTTTGGAATTCAGATACCAGTATACATAATCCAAGGCGTATAAGATTGCAACTATGGACGATTTCCTACATGGAAGGATTGGAATGACAGGTTCAAACTTTGAGAGGCAGTCAGATTCCCGAGGAATTGTGACAGGAGAAAGCGAAGACTTGGACAAAGAGCAGAGCCTCAGTCTCGGCGCGGCCTATCATCGGGCAGGTAAGGTCATCGTCCAACCCAACCGCTCCGAATTCGGCCTTGCCGGTGCGGGGATGATTGCGGCCGTTTCGTTGATCAGCATACAGGAGAGGGGCGCCTTCAATCTCGCTCTGGCAGGCAGTTCCACGCCGGGCCTAGTGTACGAACTTCTGGCTGAAGTTCCTGATATCGACTGGAAGCGAACCTGCGTCTTCTGGAGTGACGAACGCTGTGTTCCTCTTGATCACGCCGACAGCAACTATCGAATGGCACGCGAAACTCTGCTTGACCTGCTGCCGCAGTCACCAAGAATTGTGGCGCGGATGCATGTGGAACTGCCGCCGGAACAGGCAGCAGGCGCCTACGAGGAGACCATTCGCGAAATCGTTCCGGCGGGAGAATCAGGCATCCCTCTATTCGATCTAATCTTGCTGGGAATGGGGGACGATGGCCACACCGCAAGCCTTTTCCCGGGCTCAGAGGCTCTGAACGTAACCGACCGGATTGTAGCGGCAGACTTCGTCAGCAAGTTCAGTTCCTATCGCCTTACTTTCACTTACCCGCTTCTGAATGCCGGTCGCCACGTCCTTATACTGGTCAGCGGCGCCTCAAAGGCGGACACCTTGAACGCAGTTCTGAAGGGCCCTCAGAGGCCAAAAGCACTTCCCGTTCAGGGCGTGCAGCCAACGAAGGGCCAGTTGAAATGGCTCGTCGACGCCGACGCTGCCCAGAGTATTCGGAATTAGAAACGAGCATCATCCTTATGGGAGCATTTCGCAGTGAAAATTGTTGGAAATATTTCTGTGCATCCTCCCCTCCCGCAGGCCATCCATCGGCTGCAGGAGTTGGCGTACAATCTCTGGTGGACCTGGACCCCTGACGCCCAGATTCTATACGAATCGATAGACAGAGAGTTGTGGGAGCGAGTCAATGAGAATCCGGTCAAGTTTCTGCGTACCGTGTCGTTGGAACGTCTGCAGCAGGCTTCCCGTGATCACGACTACCTGAAAATGTACAGTTCTGTGCTACAACGGTTCGACGCCTATATGGAGGATGACGACGACACCTGGTTCAAGCGCAACTATCCTGAAAGGCAGGACGAGCTAATCGCCTACTTCAGTGCGGAGTTTGGATTGCACGAAGCGCTGCCCATCTACAGTGGAGGCCTTGGGATCCTCAGCGGCGATCACTGTAAAGAGGCGAGCGACATGGGCTTGCCTCTCGTCGGTGTAGGCTTCCTCTACCCGCAAGGCTATTTCACTCAACAGATTAACGCCAAGGGGGGCCAGGAGGCGATTTACGAGAAAATTGACTTCTCTGAAGTGCCTGCAACTCAGGCTGTGGATGCGGAGGGCAATCCGGTTGTCGTCCACGTCGATCTTCCCGGCCGGACAGTCTACGCCAAAGTGTGGAAGATACAGGTCGGTAGGGTGACTCTGTATCTGATGGATACGGATGTGGAGCAGAACGCTAACCAGGATAGAGAACTCAGTGCAAGGCTCTACGGCGGCGATCGCGAAATGCGTATCAGCCAGGAATACGTACTGGGCATTGCAGGTGTACGAACATTGAGAGCCCTCGGCTACAAACCGACTATCTGGCACATGAACGAAGGGCACAGCGCGTTCCTCAGTCTGGAACGTATTCGTGAGCTGGTGCAAGGGGGAATGGAGTTCGATGCAGCGGCGGAGATCGTGCGTGCGGGCAACATTTTCACTACGCATACACCGGTGGCCGCCGGTCATGACGCGTTTCCTCTGGAGTTGGTCGATAAGTTTTTCTGGCAGTACTGGGGTCAAATGGGCATTGATCGGGAACGCTTCCTGGCGCTGGCCCGTCACGAGCATGAGTGGGGAACAGAGTTCAGCATGACCGTACTGGCTTTTCGCCTGAGCGCCTATCACAACGGTGTAAGCGCGCTTCACGGCAAGGTATCCAGGCGGATGTGGGGGAATTTGTGGCCGGGAACGCCAGAAGAGCAGGTACCGATCGGCCACATTACAAACGGCGTGCATACAGAATCATGGTTGGCCCCGGAGAAACGGTCGCTGTACGAGCGGCATTTCGGGGGAAGCTGGCTCGACGATGTTGACAGCCCCGGGGCTTGGAGAGGAATCAGACTGGTTCCCGACGAGGAACTCCGTTCGGCCCACCAGGCGTGCAAGGAGAAGCTGGTCAGATTCCTGCGCATGCGCCTGAAGAGACAGCAGTTACGTCATGGCGAAGGACACTGGAAGCTTGCAAGAACAGAAAGCGTGTTCGACGCGAAGGCGCTGACGTTGGGATTCGCTCGCCGCTTCGCGACCTATAAGCGTGCAACGCTCGTATTTCATGATAAAGAGCGGCTCAGGCGAATCCTGAACGATCCGAATCGCCCGGTACAAATTGTGTTCGCCGGCAAAGCCCACCCTGCAGACGAATACGGCAAGGCGCTGATCGAACGAATCTATCGGTTAAGCCAGGAGCGGGGTTTCTTCGGCAAGATCGCAATCGTAGAGAACTATGACATCAATGTCGCTCGTCACCTGGTCGGCGGTGTCGATGTCTGGCTGAATACGCCTCGCCGTCCTTTCGAGGGCAGTGGTACAAGTGGTCAGAAGGCGGCGATCAACGGGGCACCCAACTTCAGCATTCTCGACGGATGGTGGCAGGAAGGCCACGATGGCGAGAACGGCTGGGCGATCGGCGAGGAGCGGGAGTACAAGGACGAAGCAACGCAGGACGAGGCAGATGCTCTGAGCCTTTATGCGATTCTGGAAGAAGAGATTGTGCCTGAGTATTACGACCATCCTTCGGTTTGGACAGAAAGAATGCGAAAGGCGATAGAATCTTGCGGACCGCAGTTCAGCATGCGCCGCATGCTGGCTGAGTACACGCACTCCTTTTACGTTCCCGCGATGGAAAGCAGCAACGCTTACCGCGACAATTTTGGGGAACCGGCTCGACAGCTTTCGCACTGGAAGGAACATGTCCGCAATGAGTGGCAGACTGTCTATGTGGCCGTACCGGAACTTCCTCCTAGGCAGGCGATGACGGGGGATCCCATTGAGATTGAGGCCCTGGTCTGGCCTGGAAGGCTGTCCGCGCAAGATATTGCCGTCGAGCTGGTCACGTTCGCCAACCCTGACGGAGAGGAGGCGACGTTGCCGAACGCTGAGCAACTGCGGCCGGTCGCATTGCAGTCGGTTAGCATGCAGGCAGATATGCCCACGTACCAGGAGGCTGGCCACGATCCCAACGATGGCAGTGTGCGATACCGAGGCGTCTTTGTACCGGAGGAGACGGGAAAGTACAGTATTGGTGTGAGGGCGCGGCCCCATCACCCTGCTCTAATCCATCCACTTGAGTTAGGACTGAGTGTCTGGGCTTAGCCGGAAGCCTGCGACCCGCGGAAGAAAGCACAAATGAGTGATCAGTGAAGTCATGTAGGGCAAGGAGGCTCAGATGCACGTACTGATTACGGGAGGAACAGGACTGATCGGATCGGCCCTTGTAAAGAGCCTGGTCGATAGCAACAATGAAGTTACGATTCTGACGAGGTCTCCTGACCGCCAGCGGTCCTTTACGTCGGAAGGCGTGCGATTTGAAAAGTGGGACGGGGAGACTGAGACCGGCTGGGGCCACCTGGTTTCCGATGTGGATGCAATCGTCAATCTTGCTGGCGCAGGGATTGCCGACGGGCGCTGGACTCCGGCGCGCAAGGAACAGATAAGAGAGAGTCGAGTGAAAGCCGGTCAGGCACTTGTATCGGCAATCCGTAACGCAGAAGCAGTACCGAAGGTGGTAATACAGTCTTCGGCAGTTGGGTACTACGGGCCAGGCGATGATCAGATAATGACAGAAGAGGCCTCGCCAGGGACAGATTTTCTGGCGCGCGTGTGCGTCGATTGGGAATCATCGACCGAGACAGTTGAATCGATGGGTGTGCGGCGCGTTGTCATACGAACAGGCGTCGTCCTCAGCGCATTGGGCGGTGCTCTACCTCGAATGAAGCTGCCTTTCCGACTGTTTGCCGGCGGACCCCTGGGCAGTGGTAGGCAGTACTTTCCCTGGATCCACATCGACGACGAAGTGGCGGCCATTCGATTCCTTTTGGAGAACGAAGATGCGTCAGGCCCATTCAATTTAGCCGCCCCCAACCCTCCGACCAACAAAGAGTTCGTGCGATACATCGGGAAGGCGATGGGGAGGCCGTCCTTGTTGCCGACTCCATCATTTGCGCTGCGTACCCTGTTCGGGGAGATGTCAACCGTGCTACTGGATGGGCAGCGGGCAGTTTCAACCCGTCTGCAGGAAGCTGGCTACGAGTTCAGTTTCTCTGATCCTGTTGCTGCACTGCGTGATATGCTGTAAGATGCCCTCTTGATGGAAAAATGGATTTCGAAGCTGTTCTTCGGACGACGAGTCCGCTTTGAATCCAAGTTCACTGGGAGTTGAAACTGAATGCTGAAACCTGTGGCTGAGCAGCCAGGGCAAGTAAAGAGCTTGGGGGAAGACAACAAGGGGAGATCCAGAGGATTCTCAGGGCTTTCGTCCTCTATGGTTCTCTGGGGAGGAATAGCGTTCAGTGGGTTATTCACTCTTCTCATCTGGGCGCTGGACTATCGCCTGGCAAGTATTGAGCTTCTGCCGGACACCGGCTACTCATGGTACTATTGGAAACTTCCTGCCCCTACATTTTGGACGCGGGCCACTTCATGGGGGTTTTACCTTGCCCATCAACTTGCAATCTGGGCGATCATTTACTATGCACAGGTTCTTCGTAAACATCGCTATACTAGCGGTCTGCATAAGGTCAATGTTTTGGCACTGGCTGCCAATGCCTCATTCATTCTTCTCCACCTGATTCAAACGCACCTCTGGTATGACGGGCTTGCCCAGGACACATCCGTCTCCAGCAGCCAAGGCGCAGTCATCGTTATGCTCGTTTGGATCCTGCTGATGGAGAACAACCGGCGAGGCCAGTTTTTCGGGAAAAGGGTTCCCTTTTCTCAGGAAGTAGTTCGTTTTGCCCGCACCTATCACGGTTACTTTTTCGCCTGGGCAATCATCTACACCTTTTGGTTTCACCCCATGGTCTCTACGTCCGGTCACCTGATCGGATTCTTCTACATGTTTCTGCTTTTGCTGCAAGGCAGCCTCTTCTATACACGTATACACACATACCGGTGGTGGACCTTTGCACTGGAGTTTACCGTGTTGGTTCACGGGACTCTTGTTGCCGTCATGCAAGGCAACGGCCTCTGGCCGATGTTTCTTTTCGGATTTGCTGGCATCCTGGTTGTTACACAGATGTATGGATTGGGTCTGTCTCTGCCGAGTCGTCTTCTCATACTCGGCGGATTTGTCGGCTCGGCTCTCTTTGTGTACGGCAATGTGGGCTGGCACAGGATCAATGAAATCGTACGGATTCCTCTAATCGAGTACGGGTCAATGTTTGTCCTTGCGGGTCTGTTCTGGCTGGGTTTGAGGATTGCGCGGACAGTCAAGCGGTTGAGGCACGCATAGTGCGACCTTCCATCGCGTAACTGCAGTCCTGACCATGAGCAATCTTCACCCGGGCCAGTCAGCTGCTAGCAATTCCTCACCTGGACGGAATAGCTCCGCCAGATCGGAGGCAGCACTGACCAGATGGCAAATCTGGCTGCTGGCCTCCCGCCCGAAAACTCTGCCTGCTGCCATCTCTCCCGTTTGTGTTGGAACTTCACTCGCCTGGGCTGACGGGCATTTTTCCCTCGCACCGGCGCTGGCGGCTGCCGCCGGTGCCCTTCTTCTGCAGATACTCTCTAATTTCGCCAACGACTACTTTGATTTCGCAAAGGGCGTAGATACGCGGGAACGAGTGGGTCCCACGCGCGTCATGGCAGCTGGACTCCTTACGGCTGGGGAGGTGCGAATCGGCATCGCGGTTGTGCTAGCCCTGGCAGTTTTGGACGGGATCTACCTGATTCTGGTGGGCGGTTGGCCCATCCTGGCTGTCGGTGTGGCGTCCATACTGGCCGCTCTGCTTTACACGGGTGGTCCTCTGCCCTTCGGCTATCACGGGTTGGGAGACCTGTTTGTCTTCATCTTTTTCGGTCTTGCCGCCGTCTGCGGAACTTACTTTGTACAGGCCGGCATGTTTTCGATCGACGTCCTCGTTACTGCTGTGCCGGTTGGCTTTCTGATCACCGCCATTCTCGTCGTAAACAATTTGCGTGACATCGAGACCGACGCACGGGCAGGCAAGAGGACGCTGGCCGTGCTAATCGGCGCAGAGAATACGCGAAGACAGTTCCTTGCTTTGCTCGTCCTGGCCTACTTGGTCCCTCTCCTCCTCTGGCTGGAATTCGGATTTGGCCTTGCTGTCCTGTTGCCCTTCATCAGCCTCCCGCTGGCCGCACGCAGGGCCTCCTCCCTCTTTTCTGCCAGTGGGAAGGAGTTAAACCCTGTCTTGGCGGCGACTGCGCAGTTGTCTCTACAGTTCAGTATACTGCTGTCGGTCGGGATAGTGCTCTGAAGATGGCTGACTTCGACGTCATCTTTGTTGGTGCGGGTCACAACTCTCTGGTCTGCGCAGGGTATCTGGCCAAAGCCGGATTTCGAGTCGGCGTGCTGGAGCGGCGTCCTGTTGTTGGCGGCGCTGTGGTGACACAGGAGATTTTTCCCGGTTACCGGTTCGATCTTGGCGGCAGCGCCCACATTCTGATAAACCATACGCCGATAGTTCGCGACCTGTTCTTGGAAGAGTTCGGGCTAAGCTATATCGACCTGGATCCCCTCTTTTTTGCGCCGTTTCCTGATGGTGAGCGGATTTATGTCTGGAAAGACATTGAACGTACCTGCGAAAGCATCGCCGGCGTATCGCCCGAAGACGCCGAGAGCTACTTCAGGTTCGTTACCGAGTGGAGACCGTTGGCGGAAGCGATGGTTGAGTCCTTCATGCAGGTCCCAACCCCCTTTAATGTTGTCAAAAGCCTTGTTTTTCAAAGCAAAGTACAAAAGGATCTGCGGCGTCGCCTGCCGTCAATAATGAGCAGTTACGGGCGTCTACTTCGGAAGACCTTTGTCTCTCCCCGCGTGCAGGCGGTCATCGGATGGATGGCGGCGCAGTCCGGGCCGCCTCCCACTGAGCGAGTCAGTGCCCCCTTTGCACTTTGGCACCCCATGTATCACCGCTCGGGCGTCAAAAGGCCCCGCGGGGGTTCGGGCATGCTGACGCAGGCGCTGGCGCGCATGATCGCATCGCATGGCGGAACGATTGCTACCTCTACTACAGTCAACCAGATAGTCGTCGAGGATGGCAGAGCGGTCGGGGTTCGCATGGCGGATGGCGAGGTTTACACGGCCAGGCGGGCGGTCGTTTCGGGAGCACACATTCACACCACGCTTGACTTACTGGAGGGCCAGATCGGTCCGAGGCGCGTGGCTTCGGCGCGGCGAGCAAGAGTTGGAAATGGGTTCGGGATGATGGTGCGGTTTGCGATGCGTGAGCTACCCGACTATGGCGGCACCGACCAAACAGAAGACGACAATCGGCGCCCGGAACACCGGGCCCTGCAGTTCATCTGTCCTGATCTGGACTATCTGGAGCGGGCCTACGGTGATTATCTCGCTGGGCGCCCCTCAGCTGATCCGGCCCTGATCGCCATGACCTTCTCTGCCGTTGATCACACTCTTGCACCGCCAGGCAAACACGTCCTTTTTCTGTGGGGACAATACTACCCCTATGAACTGGCAACGGGCGAGAGCTGGGACGACATCGGCGACAGAGTTGCGGATCGGATGCTGACCAAGTTGGCTGAGTACGCCCCTAACGTTGCTTCTTCTGTGGTTGGCAGGCTGGTGCAAACTCCGGTCTGGCTGGAAAGAGAGTTGGGGCTGCTGCGCGGGAACGTCATGCATCTCGAAATGTCGGTCAACCAAATGTTCATGTTGAGGCCCTCGCTTCGAATGAGCAACTATCGAGGACCGGCAAAGGGCCTCTACCTGACAGGAGCAAGTATGCACCCAGGTGGGGGGATAATGGGTGCAGCCGGTCGAAACGCGGCGGCAGTTCTCCTCCACGACCTGGAACGCAGACCCCGATTCATGGGATGGTGAACTCCGCCTTAACTCCGCCCCTTTCAACTGTTTCTCCTCTTGCGCAAGCCGAATTCATTGTAAACGTACGGCCCAGGTGATAGAATCTGCCCATGGACTCCCAATCGGCTTCGGAAGCGCAACGCACCAAGATCTATCGAAACCGCAGCAGCGGCGAGGACGCTGTTGGATATGTATGTGGGGAAGAGATCTTCCGCTTACGCTGGGGAACGGGCGTCAAAATTGGGCGAAGTGAACAAGATGAGGCCGGCTGGCGGATTCTCCGTTCCACGCGGTTCGACGAAAAGGAACTGGGAAGGATTACGACAGATGGCGTGATCCACAGCCACGGCCTTTTCCAAGGGGGCAGTTTGGGCTGGCTTGAACCGGACGGCACGGTGATACAGGGAGGACTCATCTTCTCCGAAGAGGACGTAGGACGTGTTGACGGTCCCCAAATGCAAATTGCAGCTGCAGCTTTGCTCTTGATTTTTGTTCCGGAAGAGGATGAAGGGAGCAGGGAGATGGTGAGGCGAGGTTGAGTGTTATTGGATTGAAATGGGAGTTTTGGATTTGTTTGACTATGCGAGCTCACAAATGGCTGTAGTTCAGACGTCCCGAATGCACTTCAATGTCCGCGTGTCCGGGAGTCCGGACGGTGTTCCCCTCTTGCTACTTCACGGCTCGCACGCGACCAGTCGTTGGTGGGAACCCTTTTTTGCGATCCTGCCCGACTCCATCCGAGCGGTCGCCCCTGATCTGCGGGGCTGCGGACTGAGCACCCACACGCAGGACGGATATGAGATTAAAGAACAGGCCCAAGACATCGCCGAACTGGTCCAAGCACTTGCATTGTCGGATTTTGACCTTGTGGGGCACGGAAGCGGTGGGGCCATCGCCATCGAGTTCGCTCTCGGCCATCCCCAAGCGTTGCGCAGCCTGATTCTTGTTGACAGCGCACCTATTGAAGGCGCATTCACGCCGCTACAAGGGCTGCAGTTACTCTCTCAGATGCGAGAGGATCGCCCTCTTTTGCGACAGGCAATCTCTGCGCTCCTGCCAACAGCTCCGCCTCCCACTATGACCGGGAAGGAATTCGAGAGCTTTTTCGAGCAGTTAGTTGACGATGCTGCTGCCATGGCGCCCGCTGCGTTCACCGCGGTGGCTGAAGCGTTGGGACGCTGGAATCGTCTTGAGGATGCGCACAGGTTAACACTGCCGACACTCTTACTGCTGGGATCGGAAGACATCATCATTGAAAGGGATGCGGCCACCCGTTCGCTTCTCGCAATTCCTGGTGCCTCAAACCTGGAAATACTCAGAGGCATTGGCCACAGTCCTATGATTGAATCCCCGGTAGTCCTTGCCGAAAGGATAATTGATTTTATCACCGAGGACTTTGAAGGTTTTGAGGAAGCCAGGGACTATGCGCAAGAAAACGCGGCATCTGCCGACAGTTCAAGGAGCCATGAGTGATCCGGCCCTTTCTTGGAGGAGCCTTCTGCAGTTGGGAGCAGTGACTGGAGAGACACATGCACTCTGAAAGTCAGCAGGAGTTGCGATCCCACTGGGACGGACGCTACCGCAGTGGGCAGACGCCCTGGGATACTGGAATTACTCCACCGGAAGTACAGGCGTTTTGGAAGGAGCAGCCCAAGCCCACTCCGGGGTCATTCGCCCTCGACATTGGTTGCGGCACAGGTTTGAATACACTATATCTGGCAAGGCAAGGCCTATGCGCAATTGGGTTCGATCTCTCGGGGCAGGCGCTGCAACTGGCACTGCAAAGGCGGGCAGCCATCAGCCGCAGTGAGCAACAACGTTCGGAGGGGAAGGCCCTATTCGTGCAGGGGGACGTCAGCAGGCTGCCTGTAGGCAGGCTGGGGGCCGTATACGCCCTGGACATCGGTTGCCTCCACAGCATACCCGACGAACATCGTCCCGCATACGCAGAGGGAGTACACAAGTCCCTGAAGGAGGGAGGGCATTTCCACTTGTACGTGTTCGACAGGAGTACCTCGGAAGGTCCTGGCGCCAAGGGAATGCGTGAGGGCGAGGTAGCAGAGCTTTTCTGCAACAGGCTGGAGATAGTGACTGAGGAAATAGGAGTCTCTTCCACTTTGGCGTCTCGCCCTTCACGCTGGTTTCTTCTCAGAAAGACTTCCCAAGTTCCGTAGACAAAAGAAAGTGCCAATAGCGAGCGGGTCCTAACCGGAGTCATTCTCAGGGCGGAACCGTTCAGGGACACTCGGTCCTCTCAATTGGAGCAGATCCTCCTCCGTCGTCCGGCTGTGGGTTCTCCGGGCTGAAGGAGGTGTTTGTGTCTATGAGAGGCGGCCTGTCAAAGATGCGCCTGAGTTCCTCAGCGACGTAGTCCCAGTCGACAATGAACACGGACATTTCCTGCCGCCAGCCGGGCCTCATTGCATCAGGTGGTCTCAACACCAGTCCTTTTATGTCGGCCTCTCCAAGAGAAAGACCAAAACGGGCGTAAGACAGCGTATCCCATTTGCCCACGTCCGTGTCGACGGAGTAGCGGAGAGCGTCATACAGTGCCAGCGCACGGGGAAGCAGATTCTGTTCAACAAGCTGTTTTCGTAATGCCCACACTACACGCTGTTGACGCCGTGCACGTTCCAGGTCTCCACCGCCGGAACGGCGGCTGCGTACATAGCTAAGAGCCTGTTCTCCGCTCAACAGATGCTCCCCTGGCGGCAGGTTCAAATAGATGTTTTCTTCAGGATATACCTCGTAGAGATAGCAGTCTACATGAATCTTGAGTCCACCCAGGGCATCAATCAGGTTGACGAAGCCTTCGAAGCGAAATCGGATGTAGTTGTCAATAGTGATTCCAAGGCGGTCTTCAAGAATATTGATAAGCAACCTGGGACCGCCTCCGCCAGGCGCGTCCATTTCACCCAAATAGTCTATGACGTTTATCCGGTTAGGGAGATGCCCGGGAATTGGGTCGATGTACATATCCCGGGGGAAAGAAACGATAGCTGCCTCTCCCAGGTCGGGGTTCATCATGAGCAGAATGATTACGTCTGTTCGCCAGTTGGGCTGGTCCAGCCGCTGGTCGCTGCCGAGGATCAGCACGTTGGTGGTTCTGTCCAATTCGGAAACTGTCGGAATCGGTTGCGGCGTTGGCGTGGCCGTGGGTGTAGAAGTTGGCACTATGGTCGCCGTGGGCGTGGCGGTAGGGGGATCCTGCTGGGCGGACTGCAGCCCCTGTTGTTGTGGGGTGGGTATGTTTCCCTCAGGCTCTCGAGAGTTGCTGCCAGCAGGGGGGCCGTCCGACAGAGCCTCGCGTGATTGGGCGATCTCGAGCGGTTCAGCGTCAACGGAGTCGCTATCGTAGTTGACGATGAAGAAGCTGAGCAGAATGGCGCTGCCAAGAATCAGCAGCAGGTACGGCCGGACAAAAGCCGGCAGACTTCGTCTGATTGTAGTTCGCGTCTGATTCAGGGGAGCTGGGAGATTACGCCGCAGTCTCATAGATGGAAAGTTGGTCGCAAGAACAGGTTGGACTGCAGGCGTCTCGCCCTAATCCTATTTCAGAAACGTAAGGGGCAATGAATCGGCGGAAAGTGAGGAATCGGAAGTTAGACCGGTTCTATCTCCCCCTTTCATATTCAACTACTGTTGAACAGCCAAAAGACTATACTTCCAGATTGAGAAGGATACGACGAAGTATGTCCATGGCCCGATTACCTACCCAGGCATTTGTCAGGCGGTCCGCCCCACCGAACGGAAAGCGGGCCACTTCGGTACGTTCAGGTCCGGCGCAGCCAATCCAGGTTTCTCCACCCTGATTTGAATGGAAAGTCTCATCCGGCCGGCCGCTGGTGATCACAGCCAAACCGTGGGACACATTGCACTCTTTGCGCAGTTTCAGGGCCAGGTCGCGGGCGACATCGCTCTGCGGCGGCCGGTCAAGCAGCTGCCGGAAGGAGGCGTTTTCCTGGTCGGCTTCCTGGATGCGGACGGCACTTTCTGCGCTGAATCCGTTCTTCATTCGTTGGGCGATGGCCCCTCCGGAAACTGTTTCCAACAGCGCGACGCTGGCGTCAGCCTCTCGCAACAGGCGAGCGAGGACTGACTCGACGGTTTCGTCCGGTGTGGTACTGTAAATGTAACTGCCGATTACAGCGCGCACCTTTTCTTCCATCTGGTCGAGGAGTTGTTCAGCTTCTTCGGCGCTGGGGGCTCTTGCTGCTATGCGAACGTCGGCTTGGCCCAGATGCGCGGCCAGACCCATGGTCGGGTTGTTGCTATCCATGAGGTCTCCCAATTCGGCATCCAGGCTGCTTTCTCCTATGCCGACAGTTCGCAGAATGCGCCGGCGGATGACTCCAACTCCGCCTGTCAGGTCCTGCAGAAAGGGCAGCACGAGGTCGGCCATCATACGCTTCATTTCACGGGGAACGCCCGGCATAGCGATGACTTTGCCGCTCCGACCATGCCGTCGATCATAAGTGATGAAGCCTGGCGCCGTGCCGACCGGGTTTCCCAACACGGTTGCTGCTTCAGGTATCTGTGCCTGACGGAGGTTGTTCTCGCTCATGCGCTGGTAGCCCCAGCGGGAGAATCGCTCTCTAAGATTCTCTTCAATGTCGGGATGGCGTTCCAGCGGACAACCAGTGGCATTTGAAATTGCGTCGCGCGTAATGTCATCAGCAGTCGGGCCAAGGCCGCCGGTCACAATGACTACATCGCTGCGGGCCAAGGCCATTTCCAACACGCCGCGCAGACGCGGCTCGTTGTCGCCTACCGTAGTCTTGTAGTAAAGATTTACGCCAATCTCCCTGAGTTGCTGAGCAATCCAGGCGGCGTTTGTGTCGACTATGTCACCCAGTAGAATCTCCGTACCAGAAGTTACCAGTTCGCACGATACGCTCTTGGAGTCTGTCATGGCTATTTTCCGTACTTGACTCTGTACTTCCCAAACTGCCACTCTGGTTCAAACTCAGGTTTATCCACTTTCTGTTCATCTACAGCAAGAGAGCGGCCTGACCTCTGATACTTCTGACACGGCTTGCCAGGGCGCTATTTCCTTCGCGACTGAAGCGTTCTTCGAGCGATTTCATCGCGTCTACGAACTCTTTGGAGAGGTCGGAGCGATTGTCCTGCAGCAGGCGGCGCATCGCGCCCTCATCCGGGGCCGAGAGAAGGCGGTTGAGGAGCCTCATTTCGGGCGGCATTTGCTCTTCGAGCATTGCCACCGCCTTTTCGTAGATGGTTCGCAGCCTCTGCGCGGCGAACGCAGCCTTGTTCTGTTCAGCCTGCCGGATGTTGGAAGCAAGAACCGCAAGAAACATCTCATTGATGTGTTCAGCGTTTTCCTTGAGAGCGGCTTCGGCATCCGGCGCCTGCAACACTTCCTGTAGTACAGCCTGCACTTGCTGTGCCGCCATCTGCTGGCTCTGGCTGCGTTGCTCGCCGATCTCGACTATCCGTTCCCGCATCGCGATCAATGCCGCCCGCTCCTCCGGGTCGGTGGAGTTTTCCAAGCGGTCGGCAAGTCCGAGAAGGAACTGGTAATCGGTGAGACCAGCTGCGGCGTTCAGAACTGCGGTGGCAACTGCCTCGCCATTCTCTCCCTCATTCCAATAGTCCAGCAGCTGAGAAAGCAGTTCTTCGCGGGTCGTATTGGGCCCGATCCTGGACAGCGCGTCCTGGACGCGTTCCTCAAGTGCCTTGAGCTCCTGACCGGCTTCAGTGGAATCAAGTAGAGAGCTTCGCAAGTTAACCAGCGCTTCATGCTGCTCAGACTCACCTTCGGCGGCAACGGCACTGATGACCTGGCCCAGGAGTACAAAGAAACTCGAATCAATGAGAGCCTTGTTTCTGTCGACGACCATCTTCATAGCGCTTTCGTCGCTGCCCAAGCGGACGAGATTGCTGATCAGGTCAGTTTGCTCGCGTCGCCGGCGCAGCATTTCCGGTGTGACACCTTCGAACCCCCACAACTTTTCGATCAGAGAGTCCCACTCGAAGAATTGCTGCGCCTGAAACATGTAGCCCTTGCGCTGGTCGGATGGGAGCCGGGCCATTAACGCCTGGCTCATTTCGCCTATCATCTTCTGCGTTTGCATGTCGTCCAGTCTGGCCTGGCCAGGGACGACAACCCCCAGGAACTCATGTTGTGGCTCATGGACCATCAGCGGAACACTGAGAGGACCTCCTGCACCACAGGCATTGCAGACCGCCGTATTGATTTGCCCGGCCAGAAGCAGTCCTTTCAACTCAGGATTTGCACCCAGGTCCACAATCGAAAAGACGGCGGCAGTGTAGGCTGCACCGCAACTTGGACAGGTGACTTGTGCGCCTGTCGGTGGAAACAGCAGGTCAATTTGGGGTTGTTGACCCTCGGCGGCTTCTGACGCGCCTACTTCCTGGGCCGCCTGTGTTTGGCCTTCCGGGCTAGCGACTTGTTCTTCGGCCGTTGACTCTTCAGCGCCCGTGTCAGACGGACTCTGCTCATCCCGTCTGGAAGTGGCAAACCCTTTGGGAAGTTCGATTCCGCCTGACGACTGGGATGGAGGTGGGCTGCCCGGTGTCCAGATTT
This sequence comes from Caldilineaceae bacterium, assembly GCA_028819675.1. The sequence continues at coordinate 24,985 of JAPPKT010000557.1, forward strand.
CACTCATGGTCTTCAGTCCAATTCCTCATGAAAGCTCAGTTTTGTCTGTAATGCTTCCTTAACCAGGGCAGCCAATCCCCAGCGCTGTTTGGTCAGCGCGTCAACGGCCCAGGCCTGGTGCGTAGACCGCGCCGCCAGCTGGCGACGTTTCGGGTCGGACAGATCCGGCTCATCGGCCATCACGCCGAGCGGAGCCAATGCGCCTGCCACTGTGGCGGCCAAATCGGCGAATCCACGCAGATCAGGCATCTGTTCGGGGCTGGGATTCTCCACTGCCTTGGCAAGCGCCGCGCCCAACGGAAGCAGGGCGGAAAGTTGGTCAGCTTCGACCAGGTGTCTGACTGCCGGTATGACCTGGTCGAGGGTCGTAAGCACCAGCCTTCCGTCCAGCTGCGTAGACAAGCTCAGGGCCTTAGCGAAACTATGGGCCGCAGCCGTGTGATTTCTTTGACGGATGTGCAGGAACCCGTCAACACGAAAGGATTGAACCAGCCCAGAGCCGTCCCCAATGGAGAGGAATATATCCTGGGCTGATCTGTTGTAGTCGAATGCCTTCGCCACCTCGCCGCGAGACTCTTCCAACGCGGCCAGTTGCGCCAGGGCCCGTCCGCGTCCCGCGTCGTCTTTGCCCTCTGCCGCAATTTCAGCTGCGTTGGCAAAGATAGAGGCGCCCTTGTCCAACTCGTTCCTTTTGAGGCAAGCAGCACCCTCCTCCAGCATGCGGGACACCGCATCTGAGGGCTGCAATGTCAGGCGTTCGCCGTCAGTCAGCGACGTGTTTTGTATGATATTCCGAGATTCGATTGCCAGCCCTTTGAATTTTATCGAATGAGGTCAATTTGGCCTATTCTGATTCTCAACGCGCGTCGACGAGTCCAGGTCTCTAAATCAGCAGATTTCACCTTACCAATTCAGAGCCTTGCAGAAGGTCCTGTTCCCCAAGGATCGGAACGCCCAACTGCTGGGCCTTGTTCAGCTTGCTTCCGGCCTTTTCCCCTGCAAGCAGAAAGTCGGTCTTTGTGCTGACGCTGCCGGTCACTTTTCCGCCTGCGGCCTCGATGCGAGCTTTTGCTTCTGCCCTGCTCAAGGTTGGGAGCGTGCCTGTGATCACGAAGGTCTTGCCCGAAAACGGAAGCGACCCATCCTTTACCTCCCGTTCCCGGTGAGGGTTTGCAAGGCTGACTCCCAGGTCTGCAAACGATTGCACAAGGGCCCGGTTGGGTTCCAAATTGAAATATGAGACGACAGCTTCTGCGATTTTGGGGCCCACGCCTTCAATGTCACTAAGGGCCTCCAAGTCCGCGTCTTTCAGCTCTTGAATTGTGTCATATTTGGCCATCACCAGTTCAGCGACCACGTTTCCGACGAATCGGATTCCCAGCGCCGTCAGCAAACGCGTCGCTCCGCGTGACTTGCTCTCCTCGACGGCGTGACGCAGGTTCTGGATTCGCTTCTCTCCGTAACCTTCGATTTTTTCAATCTCTTTCCAGGGGAGCCGGTAGATATCGGCAAGAGTCTTGACATAGCCTTCAGAGACAAACAGGTCTGCCTGTCTGGAACCCATGCCGACAATGTCCATCGCCCCTCTGGACACAAAATACTCCAGCTTGCGCACGAGCTGTTCGGGGCAAGCATTGTTTACGCAGTAGGTTGCGGCTTCTTCGGGAGGGCGCTCCAGGCGTTGCGAGCATGACGGGCACTCCGCAGGCATCCTCCAGGTCTTCTCGGAGCCGTCGCGAAGCTCTTTGATCGGCCGCAGAACCTTGGGAATAACGTCGCCTGCCCGCTTGACCAGGACGGTGTCGCCGATGCGTATGTCCAGTTCCTCGATGTAGTCGGCGTTATGGAGTGTTGCGGCCTGAACGGTCACACCCCCGATGGGGACAGGCTCCAGGACAGCGTTGGGGGTCACCGCGCCAGTTCTGCCTACTTTGACGCCAATGTCCAGCAGCCTGGTCGTTGCCTCCTCACCTCCTGTCTTGAAGGCGACAGCCCAGCGCGGGTCCTTGCCGGTAAAGCCCAATAGCTCCCGCTGCGAGAGCAGATCGACCTTTACGACCATGCCGTCCAGGTCGTACGGCAACCTTGTTCTCAGTTCATCCCAATTGCCTACAAACTCGATCAGGTCCTCCCATTCTGCGTCGCTGAAGCGTCTCGATTCATCGCAGACCGGCAACCCGTAGGCCCTCAGATGCTCCAGCGAGTCCCAGTGCGAACCGGGAGGATTCTCGAGCCCTTCTTCAAGGAAAATCTGGTAGGTCCAGAGCTTCAGCGGCCGCTCAGCGGTAACGCCGCTGTCCAGCAAGCGGAGTGAGCCGGCGGCAAAGTTTCGAGGGTTGGCGTAGGTGCGTTCGCCCTTGCGGGCCTGTTCCTGATTGAACAGTTGAAAATCCTCTTCCTCAACATAGACTTCGCCGCGGACAATCAGGCGCCGGGGTGGTTGCATCGTGCTGTGACCGCCGGCATTTGGAACAGGAATCCGGAGGGGAAGTTGATGAACGGTCCGAAGATTTGGTGTGATGTTTTCGCCGGTTTCTCCGTCGCCGCGCGTGGCGCCCAGGGTAAAGCGGCCATCGTCGAACTGTAGAACGACAGTGAGGCCGTCAAACTTCGGCTCTACCACATAGGCGAGGCGGGCGTGTTCTTCCTCCGGCAGCAGACGCAGCAGTCGATCGCGCCAGCGGTGCAGGTCCTCCTCGCCAAAGGCGTTTGCCAGGCTCAGTACGGGGACCAGGTGTTGCACCTTTTCGAAGCGGTCAGCGACAGCTCCGCCGACGCGAACAGTTGGACTGTTGGGGTCCTTCAGTTCCGGGTTCTGTTCCTCAAGAGTTTGGAGTTCGCGGAAGAGAGAGTCAAATTCGGTATCGGTGATGTCAGGGTCGTCGAGGACGTAATAGCGGTGCTGATGATGTGCGATTTGTTCTCTCAGGTCTGCTATTTTCTTGACGAGCAGTTCAGTTGCAGATGAATCACCTTGTGATGTTATGGTCATGGGACGTCCACGACGAAGAAACTGGATGCGCTCCATCCCACGAGGGGATTCCCCTCTTCATCCAAGGAGCCGGGCACTCGCATTCTGTACCACAGATATCCATCGAGGGGAACGGGATATTCTGCGTGGTCCGATTCCGGATCGGCGTCCAGGACCACCATAGTCTTACCTTCTTCGACTGTTTGAATGAAATCACCTGCCCGGCCCGGTTCAGCCCGCAACAGGACCCCCTGGCCGTCTGTATTGGCGACGATCACATTTGCGTTGATCGGAAGCAAGACCGGTGTAGCAGTTGGGGTCGGCCCCGGGGTGCTGGTAGGCGGTTCCGGCGTCGGCGCGTCGGCTGCAACTTGCTGCACGGTCGGCTCACTCGGTGCCGTTGTACTGCTTTCCGCCGAACCGGTCAGCCGTGAAATACCCAACCAAACCAGGCCTGCAATCAGTACAAGGGTAATGCCACCGAGTACCCAGACCGGTCCCGTCCTACCCAATTTGCGGGTCGGGCGAGGTACTGCTGCCACTTCGGCGGCGGGGGTCTCTTCAAAAAAGTTGTACTCGGTTGCGGGACGTGTTTCTTCCGCTGTTTCGGAATCGGGTGCGAAATCAGCCCAGCTACCTTCGGCAGCAGCCGCAGATTGCGCGTCAAAGTCCGGCTCCTCAACTTCGGTCCCAAAAGAAGGCCCAGAATATTCGCCGGCGCGATCGGATTCGTTTGCAGGGAACTCCCAATCTGCCGACTGGTCAGAAGCTGCCGGGACATCCTGAAGTTGCTCGGACTCCTGCCAAACTGCGGACTCGCCGGCCGACGAAAAGACCGGCTCCTCCACGGTTGGTGCAGTCGATGCCACTTCTCCCGGCAAATCGGTTTCAGGCAGAAAATCGGGCTCGGAAGCTACGTCAGTACCGGAGTCTATGTCCGAATCTGATTCGGAATCGCTTTCAGCGGAGTCCTGGTCATCCGAAGAAAAGACAGGCTCTTCGACTTCGCTGTCTGGTCGCCGGGTGTCATCATTCACTTTGGGCCCCTCCCGGTTTTATTTCGCTTCAGCAATGCCAGTAGCTCATCCAGAGGCCTGGCATTGAGGATACCATCGGCGCGCAGCCAGGCGCGGCGAGCGGTATGAACGCCATATCGCATCAGATCAAGCTGGTCGATGCTGTGCGCGTCGCTGTTAATCACAATAGTACAACCCAGGTCGGCGGCATGTCGGGCATGTCTGGCGGAAAGGTCCAGCCGCTCGGGATTTGCGTTTATTTCGACAACCGTGCCCGTTTCGGCACAGGCCCTCAGGACCTGCTCCAGGTCCAAGTCTGAAGGGGCACGCCGACCCAAAAGTCTGCCGGTCGGGTGCCCCAGAATGTCGACGTAGGGGTTGTGGACTGCCTTGAGGCAGCGTTCGGTGATGCGCTGGCTTTCCTGACGCAGACCGCTGTGAATGCTGGCCACGACCACGTCAAGCGAGGCAAGGACCTCGTCAGGCAGACCCAGTTCGCCGTCGCCCAACACCTCAACCTCGGTGCCCTGCAACAGCCGGAAGTCGATGCCCAGGGCGGCATAGTTTTGGTTGACTGCATCGATCTCGCGGCGCTGCTCAAGGAGTGCTTCCGCGTCGACGCCGCGCGTCACTCCCAAGCCGACACTGTGATCGGTAACCGCCCAATAGCGATAGCCGCGGCTGTGTGCGGCTTCGGCCATCTCGGCGACGGATGACTTTCCGTCGCTCCAGGTGGTGTGGCCGTGAACTTCGCCGAGTAACTCCTTGCCGGCTATCAACTTCGGAAGCTGGCGACCTGAAGCAGCCTCTATCTCTCCGTCGCCTTCCCGCAACTCCGGCGGTATCCATTGCATTCCGATGAAATCGTAAAGCGCTTCTTCACAGTCGAAAACCCGTATCCTGTCGTGCACATCGGCTCTACCGAGGGAGTCATTGCCCGTCCCCGCGTTCGCAGCAATGGCAGTTAGCCCGCTCTCGTCAAGTTGCCAACCAAGGCCAAGAGCTTTCTCTGCAACAGCGGCCAGGTGCCCCTGGCCGCCTGTTGCAATGAGGAGGGCGGTTCCCCAATTGTCTCCCTCAACCAGCCGGAGAGAAGCATGGGGTCCATCAACGAGCGACACGGTCACCGCGTCGGGCTCACTTTGTACAACCTCCGCTACCTGCGGTAAACCCTTGAACAGATTCAGTGTTTGTGCCGCGGAGCTACTGACGGCCAGAAGTTTGATTTCGCCGGTCGTCTCTCGCCAGCGACGGAGACTTCCGACTATTGAGACACGCTCAACAGCTCCCCCTCCATTCTCTGCTCTCAACCCAGCGATGAGACTTTCTGCAAGCGGCAGAGAACTGCCGATTGGCGTGCGGTCGTCGGACCGACGGCTGAGCAGCTCTATGCTCTTCAGAATCCGCTCTTCCGTTTTGGCGCCAAAACCCTTGAGACGGCGTAGCCTGCCTTCTTCGGCCGACTTTTTCAGGGCATCAACACTGGTGATATCGAGTTCTCGCCAAAGGCGCTGCACGGTTTTGGGTCCCACGTCGGGCACCTGCAGCATTGCGACAACGCCTGTGGGAACCTGTTCGGCGAGGGCGTCATAGAATGGCAAGGCACCCGTATCGAGCAGTGTCTGAATCTTCTCGGCGATCGCCTCGCCGACTCTGGGAAGATCCCGCAAAGCGCCGGCGGTTGCAATTTCATTGATATCCTGGTCGAGGCCGTCGATGGTCCGGGCAGCGTTTGTATAGGCCATTACGACGAATCGGCTCTCACCCAAAATCTGCAACAGGTCGCCGGTCGCCTTGAACACACCGGCTACCTGCTTGTTGCTCATGCGGGGTCGCTTTGTTGCTTCGGCCACTGGTTCAGCCCCCTAAACGGCGTCGTCCGGAATCAAAATTTCGTCGCAACTTTCAGGTTACACTGATCATCTGGATCAACGCAAATGAAGTATATAATTCAGGGCAAACGCGTCTTAATCTGAATCCCGATTCCGTTGAAATCGTGTTGAGAGCAGAGCGCGAGCGGGTGGAAACAGTCTTCAGGTTGCATATTCACCAATACAAGACGCGGCGGCAAGGCCCACAGGCGTGAATATCAATCTGAGACCCTGCCAACGTGCCGTCATTCGTGTACGTCTTCATATCTAACCCCGTCCCGGAGGCACCCCGACGTCTTGACCCAATCTGGAGGCGATGGCCCTGGCGCTTACGAGGGTTCAAGAGGGTTTGGGAGGGGAATGCCCTATTTTCCGGGATCTGTGTGGTTGACTACGCAGACGGTAGTTCGCCGCGATTCAAGCAGTCACCCGATGATTTGTCTCATTTGGTTGCATTTTGCCTTGGGCAAAGTCGTGTCAGGCCGATCCATGTCGATACAGGTCGAGGGATTCTCCTTATTTTGCGTTTGCCTGCCTGGGCCGGCAGACGTTTGCACATTGATTTGTTGGGGGGCCGTCGAGCCGCCCGTGGACGCAGGCGATCCGCAAGAGGAAGTATATCACGGATTTGGTGGGTTTTTGCGGGTGAATTGGGAGAATCTCGATTGCGTTCATTACATTGTGCAGACTGTCGAAACTGAAGCGCGTTCAACAACGCAACCTTCTTGTTGGGTGTTACCTATCTCGTATGATGCAACGGGGAACACAGAATGTGCCATGGCGAAGATTCACGTTTGCAGCCTCGTTCGCACATTCCTTCTTTCGCTTGTAGAATGGCCGCAGTACAGGTACCGCGATCAGATGCTGGCTCGTCGTGCTGACGGCGGGGGCAGCCCACCGCAATCTCGACGCCCGAGCAACAGAAGCAGGAAAAGTCTTGGCTACCATTCGATTGAGCAAAGTTTCCAAGGAGTTCGGCGGTCAGTTCGGTTCTTCCCGCGGGTCGGCCATTCCATGGATGCGCAGTTCCGGACCGGAAGTGCGGGAGGGGGAAGACGAGGCAGCTGACCGCGTGCAAGCGTTGGACCAGGTGGACCTGACGGTACCCGACGGACGGACGATGGCGGTGCTGGGGCCATCGGGATGCGGCAAGAGTACGCTTCTGCGGGTAGTTTCGGGACTGGAGACGGACTACAGCGGCGAGCTGTACTACGACGACCAGAATATGATGGACGTGCCGCCGAGAGACCGCTATATCGGCATGGTCTTTCAGAACTATGCGCTCTACCCGCACTTTGAGGGCCACGGTAATCTGTCCTTTTTCTTCCGGATGCGCAAGGCCCCGGACGAGGAGGTTGAGGAGCGGATACGGATCACATCGGAGATCATGGGGATTGGCTTCAACTCGCTGCTGCAACGCAAACCGGGCACCTTGTCAGGAGGCCAGCAACAGCGGGTCGCGATTGCAAGGGCGATCGTGCGCAGGCCGCGTGTCTTTCTCTTCGACGAGCCGCTGTCCAACCTGGATGCGAAACTGCGTTCGCAGACACGGGTCGAGATCAAGCGGCTTCTGCGCAGGTTTTCGATTACCGCCCTGTACGTTACGCACGATCAGACGGAGGCTATGGCACTAGGCGATCTTGTGGCGGTGATGCGGGCAGGGCGGATCGAACAGGTCGGCCCGTTTGAAGAGGTGCGGAGGCAGCCGGCCAACACGTTTGTTGCGGGTTTTCTGGGCATCCCGCCGATGAGCTTGCTACCCGGGGCGGCAGTGGAAGAGGGCGGGGTCGTCGCAGGCCAGGGAATGAGGCTCGTTCCGCAGAGTTCGCAGCTGCAGGCACTCAGGTCCGGCCAGAAGGTGACGGTCGGGATCCCAGCTGAGTCGGCGAAGGTCAAGGTAAATGAAGAGGGACCGACGTTGAATGTAGAAGGCGGGGCGCGGCTACCAGCCAACTCCTGGCAGGGAACGGTGGAGTCTGTGGAGCCGGATTATGGGAGGCAAGTGCAGTTCATAAGCTTCCGGTCGGGGACGCATCGTCTTCTGGGCCAGGCAGACGTGCGTGAACGGATTGCCCTCGGCGAGCAAATTGTGACACAGTTTGAGGATTCGGGACTCTACTTTTTTGACGATGAAAGCGGGGAACGCATCGCCTGAGATCCGGCTCAGCCCACTTCCTGACCTTCGGGGACCGGCTGCGCACCTTTCACCCGCATGTACTGACTCGTATAAAGGTCGTGGTAGAAGCCCTTCATGGCCAAGAGTTCCTCGTGGGAGCCGCGCTCGATAATCCGGTGATCGTTTACAACCAGGACTTCATCGGCATTGCGGATGGTGCTGAGGCGGTGGGCGATGACGAAGGCTGTGCGGCCTTCCAACAGCCGGAGAAGCGCCTGCTGGAGCTGGACTTCGGTACGGGTGTCCACGCTGCTGGTTGCTTCGTCGAGGATGAGAATGCGAGGATCGGCGAGGATGGCGCGGGCGATGGCGATTAGCTGGCGCTGTCCCTCACTGAAGTTGTTCCCCTGCTCAGAGACCTGTGAGTTGTAACCCCCTGGAAGCAGTCGAATAAAACTGTCGGCGTTGGCCAGTTCAGCCGCGGCGACGACCTCTTCGTCGGTTGCGTCGAGCCGGCCGTAGCGGATATTTTCGCGCACGGTGCCGGAGAAGAGGAAGGTGTCCTGCAGGACGATGCCGAGCTGTTTGCGCAGGGACCCCTGCTGAATGTCACGAATATCGTGACCGTCGACGCGAATGCTGCCCTCGTCAACGTCGTAGAAGCGGCTCAGGAGACTGATAATCGTCGTCTTGCCGGCGCCGGTGGGGCCGACCAGAGCGATGGTGGCGCCGGGTCTGGCATGGAGACTGATGTTTTCCAGGACTCGTTCGGGTTCCGGCTCATCCTTGAGATCCGGGGGCGCGGCCGCTCCCGGGAGGCGGCCGTTTCCGCGTCCGTAGGAGACGGGGACTGCAGGCGGCTCGGCATCATAGCTGAAGCTGACATTTTCGAATTCCACTTCGCCCTCAATCTCCTCGAGGGGCGGCGCACCCGGCCGATCGGTCACTGTGGGCTTCACGTCCAGGGTCTGGAAGATGCGCTCTGCGCCAGCCAGTGCGGACTGGAGCTGATTATAGAGCATGGCAATGCCGCGCATGGGCCGGAAGAAGTTCATTATGTAGATAATGAAGGCCGCCAAGACTCCGACTTCGAGGGTGCCGCCGATGGCCAGCCAGCCGCCAAGGAGGGCGGCGACGGCGACGGTGATGGTCATCATGGTTGTGAACATCGGGCCGAGAGCGGCGGTGATGATGTCGGCGGTCATTCCGGCTTTGCGGTACTTGGAATTGACGTCGTGGAAGGTGGCGTACACCTCTTTTTCGCGGGCGAAGGCCTGGACGACGCGGGCGCCTGTGATGTTCTCCTCCATCACGGCGTTGAGGGCACCGAGGTTGTGCTGGACGGTGCGGAAGGCGGCGCGGCTGCGGCGGGTAACCTCGCCGGTGATAATCAGCATAAGCGGCATGAGGACGATCATGGCCAAGGCAAGCTGCCAGTTGAGAAGGAACATGGCGACGAAGGTGCCGCCCAGGAGCAGTATGTTGGAGGTGAATTCAATGAGGCCGTTGGAAAGCGTGCGGTTAATCGCCTCTGAGTCATTGGTGATACGACTCATCAGATCGCCGACCTGGTTGCGGTCGTGGAATGCCATCGACATTTCCTGCAGATGGGTGAAGAGGCCGGCGCGAATATCGGAGACGAATCGCTGGCCGAGGACGACCATGATGAGGCCCTGGACGGCGGAGGTGCCGGCGGCGCCGACATAGACAGCGACGATCTGCATCACCAGGGTACGGAGTCCTACAATGTCACCGGTTACGATATAAAGATCGATTGCGCGGCCAAGCAGCATCGGACCGATGAGCCTGAGGACGGTGCTGATGGTGACAAAGAAGGCAACAATCAGAAGTTGCAGGCGGTAGGGCCGCAGGTAGGCGGCCATGCGCATGAGCGTGTGGCGCGTGTTGCCGGCGGCTTCTCCGGTGAGCATGCCGCCGCCGCCAAAGCCGAGGCGCATTGGCTGTCGATGAGGTGGTCGGGAAACGGTCATAGTAATCAGATTGGCGCAGTTCTATTGGCGAGACGGTCAGGAATTGGCGGTCTCAGGCCTCTTCAAACTGGGAGTAGTAGATCTCCTGGTAGATTTCGCTGCCGGCCAGAAGCTCTTCGTGGGTGCCCTGGGCAGCGATCTTGCCGTCGTCGAGGACGAGGATGAGATCAGCGTCGACGACGCTGCTAATCCGCTGTGCGACGATAAAGGTTGTGGTGCCATCCATCTTTTCGGCGAGGGCCTCCTGCAGCCTCAACTCGGTATCGAGGTCGACCGAGCTGGTCGAGTCGTCGAGTATGAGGACGGATGGTCTTGTCAGCAGGGCGCGGGCGATGGCGATGCGTTGCTTCTGTCCGCCAGAGAGGTTGGCGCCGCGAGCCTCGACCATGCTCTCGTACTGATCCGGCATCTGCATGATAAAGTCGTGGGCCTGGGCGGCTTGCGCTGCGCCGACGACCTCTTCCATCGAGGCGTCGGGGCGGCCATAGGCGATGTTTTCGCGCACTGTTCCTGCGAAGAGGGTCGTCTGTTGCAGGACCACACCTATTTCCTTGCGCAGCTGGATCGGCTCCCAATCGCGTACGTCCACGCCATCGATCTTAACAACGCCGCCTTCGGTGTCGTAGAAGCGAGGGATAAGGTTGACCAGGGTGCTCTTGCCGGAACCGGTTGCACCCATCAAGGCAACTTTCTGTCCTGCAGCGGCGTGCAGCGAGATTCCATCCAGCACTTCTTCGCCGATGGGACGGACGTTGCCGTTTCTTGTGCGAGTCAGCATCTGCCCGTTCGCAGGCGCGGCATCGGGCATGCCGCCCTGGGCAGGAGCCTGGCCATTGCCGGAGCCATCGGATTCCAGGCCTCTTCTGATGCGAGAACCGGAATAGTGAAAAGAGACGTTTTCGAAGGAGATTTCCCCGGCAGGTTCGGTGATGACGGCCGGCGTTGGAGGCGGTTGGATGGCGGGCTCCGTATCCAGAACCTCGACGACGCGTTTTGACGAGGCTTCGGCGCGGGAGATCATGGAGAGGATGTTGCTCAGAAGCAGCAGGGGCGACATACCGATCAGCATGTAGTTGCTGAAGGCGACGAGCTCTCCGATAGTTAGACGCCCGCCGATGACGTCGATGCCGCCCCGCCAGATGGCGATCGTCGCGCCCAGATTTGTAAGGACGAGCAGCACCGGCATCACCAGGGCGAGGTACCTGCCCACCTTGATGTTCTGCTCCATATAGTCGACGTTGTCGCGGTCAAAGTTTTCGATCTCGTATTGCTCGCGGACAAAGGCTTTGACGACGTGCACGCCGGCGAGGTTCTCCTGGACAAGGGTATTCAGCTTGCCCAGCTTTTGCTGCACGATTGAAAACAGAGGGCCCACGACGCGGAGGAACCAGAAGATAACGGACCCCGAGATGATGAGCATCGTAACCATGATGAGGCCGAGCCGCCAGTCGATGACGAGCATCATGGCGAGACTGCCGATGACCATAAGGAGGGTCCGCAGCAGCAGCGCCATACCGGCGCTGAGGAACATGCGGGCAACGTCGACGTCGCTGGAGACGCGGGTCATGAGCTGGCCGGTCTGCATGCGGTCGAGGTTGGCGAAGGAGAAGCGCTGGATGTGACGGAACAGGTCGTTACGCAGGTCGAAGGCGATGCCCTGCGAGATCTGGGCGCGGGCGATGCCCTGGCCGATGGTGGTGCCGGCGCCGAGAATGGCGGCGAGCAGCATGATGCCGCTGCCCTGCCAGACGGCGGTCATGTCACCTGCGCGGATGCCCTGGTCGATAATGAACTGGACCATGCGCGGGGTCACGAGCTCCATCAACACGGGCAGTATGGTGGTAACGATGCCCAGCACGGTCATCCATGCATAGGGGCGGAGATAGCGAATTACTCTGGCTAATCCACTCATAGGCAGAAGTCTTCAGGAATTTCAGAGCGGCTGGCGGCGACGGAAGCAGTGCCAGCTTACTAAAGCGGTTTCGTAATTATAGCTTGAAGTGTTGAAGCAATGCAAATGTCTGAATCAGGATTTGCTGGATTTATTGGATTTTCAGGATGGCGCGTGTCTCGCCGGCGCGGGAGGCTTGATGCGCGTGTTGGACGAGAGTTCATGAGAGTATACGAGAGTTTGCGAGAGATTGAGGGGGAATTGGGGTGGGGGATGGTTTGGCGGGGTTGGTGGGGGTTGGGTGAGATCTCATTGGGGTGAAGGTGGGTGGGCGGGGCGGTTGGGGGGCAGTCTTGGGGTTTGAGGGGGGCTGTGGGGGTGATTTGGGGCATGGTTGGGGTGTTGGCGGGTGGGCGATGGGTAGGGGGATACGGCCGCTGCTCATGGGGTGGCGTCTTTCTGCTATATTTTATTTATTTTTGACAGATTCCTGGCCTGCTATGGCCAGGATGGTTCCGAATGGGGCGTTTCTCCGTTTGTGCTGACAGTTGCTTCTGTAGCGAGGTCGAAGCCGGGGGCCTCGCCCTGCGGCGACGGGATGTCGTCCAAGTCTTCCAGGTCGTCCTCGTCGTCCTCGTCGTCCGGGC
>JAPPKT010000422.1 GCA_028819675.1 Caldilineaceae bacterium
CAGCAGGGGGGCGCATTTGAGGGAGTACCTGGGCACCCACAAGGGGTGCCCCTACAGGGGAATGCAGCGCGGCACGGTTTGGCGTCCGGACCTGGGCACACACAAGGGGTGCCATTACGGGGGAATGCAGCGCGGCGCGGTTTGGCGGGCGGAACTGGGCACACACAAGGGGTGCCATTACGGGGGAATGGAGCAGGGCGGGGGGAGATTCGGGCGGTTACTCGTACTTGAAGCTGCGAATGCCGAAGATGAACAGGACGGCGGCGGCGGCGAGGAGGACTGCTATTTCGGGGAGGACGTCGGGGAAGGCGCCGTTGTACCAGATGAGGTCCTGGAAGGCGTCCATGGCCCAGGCGACTGGGGAGAGGTGGCCGATGGTCTGCATGAATTGGGGGACGATTTCGAGCGGCCACCAAGCGCCGCCGAGTGGGGCGAGCGACAGGGACAGGAGGAGGACGAGGCCTCTGGCCTGGCCTTCGCTCTTTATCCAAGGCGCGAGAGCGAAGGTGAGGGCGGTGATGCAGAGGACGAAGGCGGCCATGACGGCGAGCAGGGCGGGTGGGTTGCTGCCGAAATCCATGCCAAAGCCGGCGCCGACGGCAAAAACGATGAAGAACTGGATCATGCCGAGGGTAAAGTAGGCGCCGATCTTGGCGCCGAGGATCTGTGCGCGGGAGAGAGGGAGGGCCATGAGACGCTGGAGAGTCCACTGGCGGCGTTCGCGCAGAAGGACGGCCATGCCGCCGAGCACTGTGAACATGACATACAGGGATCCCATTCCGGGCGCGGACTGATTGAAGCCGTTGTCGATGCCGCCTTCACTGTCTTCGCCGGCATCGGCGACCCGGAAGAGGACTGCTGGCGGTTGATCCGTCGACAGCTGCAGGGCGCGGTGGTAGATAGTGTTCAGGAAGCTGTGGCGCGTCTCCTCATCCAGAGCCGGAAGCTGGACTGCGGTGGTCAGATTGTCGAGCAGGGAGGCGGCCACGCCCTTCGTCATGGAGGCGCTGCTCGTGCGCTGAAGGACGGCGTTCAGGCTTTGCAGAACGGGGCTGGGCTGCATCGGATCGGACCGGGAATAGAAGTCAATTGCTACTGTCTGGAAGTCGTCCAGAGCGGCGGCGTAGCCGGCGGGGATGACGATAAGTGCGCTGGTCCTGCCGGAACGCGCGCGCTCGACGGCGCGATCCATGTGCAGGGGTTCATCATCGAGACGGCAGTAGTCGTCAGCATCGTTGTCGAGGGGACAGAGCACGAGGGCATCGTTGGCGGCGCGGAGCTCCTCGATCAGCTGGGCGGACAAGTCGCTACGGTCAAGATCGATCAGGTCGACTCGGAGGCGGGTCGGCCCGCCGCCGCCGATGCGGCCCAGGCTCCAGCCAATAACAATCGTAAGGAGTACGGGAATCACAAGCAGGCCGACAAGGTTGCCCCGTTGCGAGAAGTAGATTCTCAAATCGTTGAGGATGATAGTCAGAAGCGATCGCATTTGTGAAGTCTATGTACGGGCTGACAATCGCGCAGACGGTGTCATTCGTGAGTTGAGCTTGGGTTTAAAGGTCAATGCGGCGCTTAAACAGCCATGTTCCCAACAAGAAGAGCGCAATGCCCTGGCAGAACAGTACAATTATATTGAGTGAGACATCGGGCTGGGAGAGTGAAAGATCTACATAGGCATCCACGCCCCAATAGATCAGCGAAAATCTCGCGGCCTGCTCAGGCAGAGCGAAGCCGAAGGCGCCGCCCAGTACGGCCAGGCTGATGTTGATCATGGGCCCAAAGAGCTGGACCTGCTCGGGCGTTTTTGCCAGTCCGACAACAAACACGCCGAGGCCCGAAACGCATAGAGCCAGTGCCACGGTCACCGCCAGTAGAGCGGCAATATCGTTACCCCAAATGAATGTAGGCGCGCCGAGAACAGCAGAAGCGATAAGGGTCAGCGCTGCCATGAGAATGAGTATCTGCAGGAAGACGACCGCCAGGTTCCCAAGCAACTTGCCTGCAAGCAAATAGATGCGCGGGGTGGGCGAAACGATCAGTCTTTGCAGCGTCCAGTACTTGCGCTCTTCATAGATGGAATTCATGCCGAATACGCCGGTGAAGAGCGCAAAGAAGACGGCCTGCGCTGCGCCTATGGGGACGATAATGCGGGCAAATGGGGGCGCCTCCTGCAAGGCATCCAGCGGCTGTTGGGCGACGGTGACGTTGTTGGCGCCGGGCGCGATCAGACATACGAGCGGTTCGAGTGTTGTTGCGTCCAAGCCTTGCAATGCGGCGGCTGTTTCAGGCAGGTTTACGGCACTGAGATCGATGTCTCCTGCTGCAAAACTGTCCAGCATTGTATTGACGGACGTTTCCAGGGTGGCGCTGAGCGCGACGTTGACGCGCTCAAACTGATTGACGACCATTGCCACGATGCTGTGGAGAATGCGGGAAGAGATCGGGCGGCCATTGTTGGCATACACCTCGACGGACCCGGTCTCGTCAACGGGTTGGGTGTAGAGTCTGCCGCCCTCGTCAAAGGCGAATTGGGGGACCATTCGCCGACTGAAGCCCGGGGGGATTATGACCGCGGCTGCGAATTCACCGCTGTCGACGGCGGCACGCGCTTGTTCTGCATCTTGAACCGCGGTTGCGTCAAGCAGATCGTCCAAAGACCCCTCGGCAGCGAAACTCACCGCGCCGGCTTCTTGCGGCGGACCCATGAGAGTACATTCAAACTGTGCGACGTCGAAATCAACTCCTCCGGGCGTAGCCGTGCCGGTGATCGGTTGAGACAGCAATATGCCAGCCAGAATGTCGCCAAAATTGAGCTCGGAGCCGTTCTGCAGTAGCGGATTCGGGCCAAGGGCGGACAGGTCGGCAGGAAGCCCGAGATCTTCGAGGTCAAAGGGAAGGGCATCCAGGTTTGCAAACTGGTCCGGCAGGTTAATAGTCTCTTGCAGGTCTACACCTTCGTCGTGGTTGACAACGGCGACCGGGATGTCGGTGAAGTCAGGAACATCGGATTCGCCGAGTCCGCCGAAGGCCAGCCCGATGATGGTGGACAGAGCCAGCGGCGTCGCGAACATGAGAAGGATCAGGTTGCGATCGCGAAAGACTGTGTAGATTTCTTTCGCGGTGATTGCGAGAATCTTTCGCATCTTTGAAGGCGGTCTGCGGTGGACGTGAGGCGAGATGGAAGCGGGCGGTCAAGCTGCGGGCGTCCCCGGGAGTCAGTCTCGCAGGGCGCGGCCAGTCAGTGCCAGGAATACCGCTTCGAGGTCGGGCTCGCGTACTTCGACAGAATGGATGTCGATTCCAGCGGCGTCAAGCGTTTGAATGATTTGCGGGAGCGCAGTTCGCCCCCTTTTTGCAAATATCGTCACACGTGCGGGCGTGGATTCGTTGCCGTTGTCCCCGATTTGCTCTGGCGGGTTGTAGAGAACACGAGTCAGGCCGGCGATTTCCAGTTGCAGGCGTTCGATCAGCGCTTCGCCAACGTCCTGTCCTCCTGTGGTTATTTCCAGCCGGTCCTCTTCGCCCACCTGCTGCGTCAGTTCGTCTTGCGTTCCCATGGCGATGATTTGGCCATGGTCGATGATGGCGACGCGGTCGCTCAACTCCTGGGCCTCTTCCATGAGGTGTGTGGTGTAGAGGACGGTCATGTCCTGCTCGTCGCGCAGCATTTTGACGGTGTCGAGGATGCGGCGCCGGCTCTGTGGATCGATGCCGACGGTGGGCTCGTCCATGTAGATGAGCGGGGGGCTGTTGAGGAGACCGGCTGCTAGGTTGATGCGGCGCTTCATTCCGCCTGAGAATGTGTCGATGCGATCATTCTGGCGGTCGGCGAGGTCGACGAATTCGAGCAGCTCGTCTACGCGGCGGTTAAGCGCTTTGCCGCCCAGGCCGTACATTCTGCCGAAGAAGGCGAGATTCTGGCGGGCGCTGAGCTCGGGATAGAGGGCGATTTCCTGGGGGACGAAGCCCATGAGGCGCTTGGCGGCCATCGGTTCTGCGGTGATGGAGTGGCCGCCGATGGTTGCGTCGCCTTCGGTAGGCTGCACAAGGCCGCTGATCATGGAGATCGTGGTGGTCTTGCCGGCGCCGTTGGGGCCGAGCAGGCTGAAGATTTCGCCCTGGCGGATTACAAGGTTTACGCCTTTGACGGCTTCTATGGTGGAGCCATCGGGGCGGCTATAGGTTTTTCGCAGGTTGCGGGTCTCTACCATTGTTTGCATAGCATCGCCTCTTGAGTACATACGGCTGAAGGCGGGAAGAGTTTCAGCGGGGTAAGCAGTTCAGAAGCCGGAAGCGTCAAGGGAGTATAACATGCGGGTGAAATTGCTGTGGAGTTTGTACCGCTGTTGGGGTACATCCCAATTCTGGGGTGGGAACAGTTTGGCGGGGAAACCATGACAGCGGTGGTTGAAATTGTTTAGCGGCTGGTGGATAGGGGCGGGGCAGGCGCCGGGCCTGGCCTTTTCGTGGGGGTCCGTTAAATGGAGGGGGCGCGAGGGCAGGCACGAGGCCGGCACCTCCGGCGATCTGATGGGACTGGCGGGACGTGGTCTGGCTGGACATCTTCGATTAGGCACCCGTCCCCAATGGCGACACCCGGTCGATGAGGCGTGTTGTAGGAGAGGGGGCGTTGCGGGG
>JAPPKT010000468.1 GCA_028819675.1 Caldilineaceae bacterium
CCCGCCGGGGGGGGGGGGCGGGGCGGCGGGGGGGGGGGGGGGGCCCCCCCCCCCCCCCAAATGGGTGGCCCTAATCGCCCCGACCGCCCAATAGAGCGAGGAGAGAGTGAAGAGAAGTGAGGAGAGAGAACTGCCGTTTCCTCTGACTCAGGGTTGATCGCGAGATGGATGGGGCTCTGCAGCGCCCTGAGTCAAGGGGAAGATCGCCACCGTTTTGGGATGCAGCGTTGCCTTCCGCCGTCGTTGAATCTCTCTCTGGCCTATGCTATGATTTCAAAGTCCTCAAACATAACCATCCGGCCCGGCATACGTGCCCCCGAAGCCAGCGGCCGGCACGTCAACAGAAAGGCAGTCCCATGACGAACGTCCTTGTAATCTCCGGCAGCAATCACGGCTTCGCCGCCAGCGCAGAGGTCATCGGCGGCTTCCTCGGCGACGCCCCGGGGATCGATGTCACGATAACGGACGACAAGAGCATCTTCACGTCGTCCAAGCTGGCAGAACACGATGTCTGCGTGCTGGGTTCAGGATTCACCCGCTCCGAGCGCCATGCAGACGGGTCCGCCACCTATCATGCCGAGCTTAGTCCAGAGCAGGAGGAAGGACTCTTCAACTTTGTGGCTGGCGGCAAAGGATTTGTCGGCGTCCATGGCACCGGATGGTGGATTGGTGGTAAAGCTGCAACCATGCTTGGCGGTCACGCCAACTGGCACCCGCCGGGTCTGACCTTTACCGTGAATGTTGACGATGCCACCCACCCGGTCATGCAGGGCATCTCCGACTTCGAAGTAGAGGACGAGATTTACATGTCTGCATGGGACCCCGCCATTCACGTTCTTGCCAGCGCCCAGTGGGCAGACAAGCCACATCCCATGGCCTGGGTCAAGTCCTACGGGAATGGACGCGTCTTCTATACAACGCTGGGCCACACATCCGATACCTTTCAACGTGCGGCCGTACAACAGATGATGCGGCAGGGCGCACTTTGGGCAGCTAACGGAGCCGCCGACTGACGCCCACCGAGGAGAGCAGCGCCGGCCTGCTGGCTCCTCTGGCACAGTCGAACTACCGCCATCTGCTTGTCAGCAGCATTCTGTGGTGGCAGACCTACTCCATCTGGGTCGTCGTGGCAGGGGTCGTGGTCCTGGATATGACGGACTCGGCCCTTGCCGTGACCTTGCTCACCTTCTGGCGCCGCGCAGCCCAGCTGGCCTTCGGCGGATTCGCAGGTTTCATCGGCGACCGGCTGGGAAGGCGGACCACATTGATCCTGAGCCAAGTCGTGATCTTTGCGGCCTGCCTCTCGCTTCTTCTCCTCCTTGAGGGCGAAAGGCTGAAGTCGTGGCAGATCACCGCGGCCGCCTTCATCATCGGCGCTGGCTGGACGGTTGACGCGCCCGCCCGGGCGGCACTGGTGCCCGATCTTCTCGGTAGCAGGCTCACCGCGGATGCAATGCTGTTGGAGAGCCTGACGCACAGCGTCCTCATTGGGGCGGGCGCTTACATGGCCGGCTGGCTGCTCGAATACATTGGCGCATCGGCCGGGTTCAGCGCTCTCGTCGCGCTTACGGGCCTGAACCTGTTGTTGCTGACCTGGCTTGGTCGTATTCAAGTGCCGAGGACTACGCCGGTGGGCCAAGAAGGCATCTGGCAGTCCATAGTTGGCGGCGTTGCCTACCTGCGCGGCAATCGCGGTCTGCTTACCGTCGTGGTGGTATCCGCGCTGATCAACATTCTTGTTTTCCCAGCGCTGAGCCTGATGCCGGTCTTCGCCCGCGATGTGTTCGACCGCGGCGCGATTGGGCTTGGGATGCTGAACGGAAGCTTCAGTCTCGGCTCCTTCATGGGCCTCTTTCTGACCCAGCGCCTGCGCCGCCGCATGTCGTTCCACTCAATCTTCGCCGCCGGTTCATTGCTTCAATGTATCGCCTGGACACTATTCGCCCTCTCCCCGCTCTTCAATCTGGCGATGCTCCTACAGTTCCTGGCAGGCGTAGGCCAAGCGGGCTTCTACGCAATGCGCAGCGTCATTCTACTTACGTCCTCCAGCAACGAGATGCGAGGCCGTGCCATGAGCACGGTCGCCCTCAGCCAAGGTATCGGCCTGCCTGGCGAACTCGTAACCGGATCTCTTGCGGAGACCGCCGGGCCCCGCCTGGCCGTCTCTGTCCAGGGAGTGCTGGCCGGTCTGGCAACTCTAGCCATCTTCTTGAAAGGAAAGTCGCGCCAGTCGGCAAGCACATAGCCAACGCCGCCTGCTCAGGGTTCGCAAATTGGCATACATATTCCAACGGCCGATATTCGCGGACATCCATGTTCCGATGAAGGAGTTCCAGGTTACTCTCCGAGAATAAAGATCTGTCCCAGAATGCCGACAGTTCCCAACTAAAGTCAATCCACAGATTTCAATCAAAGAGACCAGCCAAATGACCCGCACAATCGACATCAAAACACCCATGGCGCCGCCCCACTGGGCCCTGCTGCAGCGCAGACTGCTGCGCGAGCAAGCGGAAGGCTGCCGCGCCTTCTTTGCCCATTACTTTGACGACCGAGGCTACCTGCTGTGCGTCCCCCGATGGGGTGGAGACGACGGGCCTGACGACGCGGCCGAGAACATCCTGAACTGGACTATGCTCCACGCGCTTGGCGCCGACGACGACATTCTCGACCTCTACAAGCTGGGTTGGGAAGGCCATCTTCAGCAGTACACGGAGGCAAAGACCGTGGACGTGCCGATGGCCCGCGACGGGATGTACTTCAAAGAGTTTCCCGTCATGTTCGACTGGTTTCACAACGGCGAAGGTTTCTCGGCCTTCTTCCTTCAAGGTCTCTCAGACCCCGACGACCCCAGATTTCAGTTGCGGTGCCGGCGCTTCGCCGGGTTCTACATGGACGAAGACCCGATAGCGAAGAACTATGATCCGGAACACAAGCTGATCCGTAGCATGTTCAACGGCAGCCGCGGCCCCCTGCTCCGCAAAGCCACCGGTCTGGACTGGGCTGGCGACCCGATCGAAGTCGAAGGCCGCTTCCGTCTCGGCCACGGCGAGCGCAGCTACGAGGAGATGGTGGCCCACTTCAAGGACTACAATGACGTCGTCGGCGACCATCCGATCAACATGGCCGCAACGATTCTGCCGTTGAACGCATTCATGCTCGGCCACGAGGACAGATACCGGCAGTGGGTCCTCGACTATGTCGATCAGTGGGTTGAACGCACTGAGCAGAACGGCGGCATCATTCCGACAAACGTAGGTCTCGACAATGTAGTCGGCAGCGAGTGCGGAGGACGCTGGTACGGCGGCGTATACGGCTGGGGCTTCACGGTCACCGTTCCACAGACGGGTGAGCTGGCCCACCGTACCTACTTCCACACGCGTGCCATTCACGGCTTCGGCAATGCGACGCTACTGACCGGCGATCGGCGCTATGCCGATTCCTGGCGCGGCGTCATCGACCACGTCAACAGTAACGCCCGCGAGATTGACGGGCGCCTCATGTATCCCAACGCCTACGGCGACTACTTTGGCGAGGAGGACTGGTATGATTTTCAGGACGAGCCCTTCACGTCCGGAGCGCTCGAAGTCTACTACTGGTCCATGAACCCGGACCACCGCGACCTCCTCGCCGACGATCCCTGGATTCAATATCTGGAAGGGAACAACCCTGCCTTTCCCGAGGAGGCGCTGCAAGCCGATTTCGAAAGGCTGAGAGGAAACCTGGAGGTGATGCGTGCCGACACCGCTACACCGGACACGCGCCTTTCCGACGACATGAACCACATCAACCCGGCAGTCACCGAGAACCTCAACCGACTGATGCTCGGCGGGCTGCCCACAGGCCGAACAGGCGGCCCCCTCCACTGCCGCCTGCGCTACTTCGATCCGGACAATCGACGCGCCGGCATTCCGGCTGACGTCGCCGCGCTCGTGGAAAGCCTGACCGGGGATGCAGTGACGGTGACTCTCGTAAACACGAGCCAGGTATCGTCGCGCCGGGTGACGGTCCAGGGCGGCGCGTATGCAGAGCACCAGTTGGGTTCGGTCACGTTGAACGGAGAGACTGTCGACGTGGAGGACAGCTCATTTGAGGTCACTGTGGCACCGGGCTGCGGTGCGCGCCTGGAGATTTCCACCGGTCGCTACGCCAATACGCCAACGCTGGCTTTCCCGTGGCGAAGGTGAAGGGAGCCTGAATTCTACTGACTGGTGATGTCACACGATCAGGCGGCAGGGCAGGCTCTCGCCTGCCGACTTCGTGCCGGATGCGTAGAGGAGGATGCTTCAGGAAGGACAGTTCGATTCAGACTTTGGCGTGAAACTACCAAGCCAGGTTCTGGGTGTGCACTGTGTGCGGTCCGGCTGGGCGGAATGTACCGTCAGGATTAGTGTAGGGGGCTCGCGATGATCATGGCGGTGAACGTTGGGTGTGTATGGGCGTTGCCTCGGCTGTCTTGTCTGCGCCGGCACATGCTCGGAATGCGCCACGACGCGGGGTGGGGGGGAAGCCCGGTCGCAGCGGGTCGACAAGGTCATATTGCCTCACACTCGCTGCGGCGGGGGTTGTAGGAGAGGGGGCGTTGCGGGGGGGGGGGCCCCCCCCAAAGGGGGGGCGCAAATGGCCCCCCCCCCCAAAGGG
>JAPPKT010000421.1 GCA_028819675.1 Caldilineaceae bacterium
GAGGCATCGATGCCTGGGCCGATGAAATCGACGAGTCGGTCGGAAAATATGCCAGTATGTAGGGCATATCGTTGCCTCCACAGGCAACCAGAGTGCAGGAGACATGCTGTGATCCGGCAGACCCAAGAGGTCTGACCCGGTCCGGTCTGGAAGTTAGAGGAGCATCAGTTGAAGTTGAACTTGTCGCGAAACGGAAAGCGCGGGAGCGATATCGTCTGGATAGATTTGGGCGACCTGGGGGATCTGGTCTATCCGCAGGGCCCCCACGAACAGTGGCAAGACCACGGTCTTGGGCTTCTGCGCACGATTATGCATCAGAACGGTGTGGAAACCGACATCGTTTCTACGCGGGCCGTCACCTCGTGGGAGCAGCTGGCGCCGAAACTTCGTGGCTACAAAATGGCCCTGATGAACGTGCGTAGCTACACATTTCCTGTCGCTCTGAAGGCCGCCCAGATCTTCAAGGAGATCAATCCCGGTGGTCTTGTTCTCGCAGGTGGCATGCACGCCACGGTCGCGCCGGAAGAAATGGCCGAGGCTGATGCCTTTGACAAGATCTGCCAGGGTGCCGGTGAAGAGATTATCCTCGATCTGGTCCGGGATCCTGAGAGCTTTCCGAGAGTGTTCCTGGGACAAGGCTCCCGCACAATGGCCGACTGGCCGGAAATCGACCGGGAGTTGTGGCCCAAACCTGCCAACTGGAAAGAGGCGCTCTCCAACGCCCGGCCTAGGCGAGCTGTGCGCGCCCTGAAGCTGGAGCGAAACTTCAACTGGCCGATGGAGCCGGAGTGCGGCTGGGGTCCTCCTCCTGTCGCCACCATCATCACGAGCAGAGTCTGCCCTTGGCAATGCGTTTTCTGCAACGAGGCATCCTATATCCCCAACATGGGACGCCGTCCCGTTTCCATGGTGATCGACGAACTTAACGCCCTCGACGAGAAGTACGGGGTGGGCTCTGTTGTAATCCACGACTCCATGTTCTTCCAGAACCCGAAGTGGCTGCAGGAGTGGATCGAAGAGTACCCCCGCCGCGCAAATAAACTGTGGCCCTACTGGGCAGCCGGCCGCGCCGACACCGTGCGCCAGTGGCCCGATCTGTTCACCGCCCTCGTGCGCGAGACCAACTGGAACCTGATCTCGATAGGCTTCGAATCGGGTAGTGACCGCATACTGAAACTCCTCAACAAGGAGTGCACTGAGGAGGACAACAACTTCGCAATCGATCTCGTCAACCGCCTTGGGGATGAGATGGTTGCGGAAGGAAAGGAACCGCCCGTCTTCTGGTCGAACATCATGCTCGGCATTCCAGGCGAAACCGACGAGGATGCCTTCAAAACAATGCGCATGCTCAAACGCATGAAGCGCGTGTTCCCGTCCATCTCTTACTACGCGCCCTACCCCGGCTCGGCACTCGGATTCCAGTTGATCGCCGAGGGCAAGAGCCTGATGAGCAAGGACAACTATCACCGCTTCCCGGACGACGAAAAGGTGAAGGGCGTCAACTACGGCTTCTACCGCGAACTGCTCGCCGGCAAGTATGACGCGGAAGTGAATCGCGGCCTGACTGAGGAGCAGCAGCAACGGGGCTACGACGGCATGTATCAACAGGCACTGGTCAAGGCTTGATCGATGAGCAGCTTTTCCAACCCCCACTATATGTACTTGTTTGACATGAAGAACGGCAAGAAGAAACTTGCCTACGGCCAAAGCCCGGAAGATGCCCTGGACATTCTGCGTTTGCGCCTGTCAGACGAGGAAATGGCCCAGATCAGAGCGGACCAATACGTGAAGATAAGCCAGCGCAAGCTGCAAGAGCACGTCCACGAACTGGGATGACACTTCGCTCAACCGCCGCGAACTTGCGCAAAAGCCTGCGGGCCGTGAAGGTGCGGCTTAGGTACCCTTCCCCTCAGAAAAGATTTTCCCCTACTCAGAAGCTCATTCTGCGCACGATGCTGAACGGCGCGACGCTGAAATCACACCGCTATCTCGACGGCAGAAAGGAATTCCGCCTCCATCCTCTCAACGGTGACGCCAGCCAGGTCACGGTGCAGGACGTGCGCGGGCTGGAGGATCTGGGCCTCTTGCTAAGCAATCACAAATTCCCGGCGGCCACGCTTTTCCTGTCACAACGCGGGCGCCGTGCGGCAGCAAATGAGTAGAGACCCAAGTAAGCCAACCTCTCTCCGGAAAGATACCGGCCGCATTCCCCATAAGGTGTAGTGGATACCCAAGGGATCTCAACTGTGGCCAATTCCAGTCAAGCCTCTTCCGCTTCTCCTTCACCCGGCAGGACAATCCCAAGATCGGCGGGAGTAGCTGCATCGTAAGGGTTGTCAAACTCCACCTTGGGAAAGGAATACCCTGATTTCTCTACAGGTTCCTCCGGACCCAACTCAGACAGCTCGCGATGAATCTGCTCGGATGCCGCACGAAATGCCCCCACCTCGATCCCTTGGCACACGTCGGCCAGACCGCGCAGCTTCGGCAGCCCGCGGCGAAACATCTTAAGGGCCCCGCGCCGGTTTCCCCGCTCCATCTGAAGAAAGGCTACCCCTACCTGCAAGATCCCCTGGTAAAGATCGCGAACCGCACGAATTTCCTCGTTCCAGGCCAGTTCCAGGTATTCGTGCTGTTCGAAATAATCTCCCTCATTGAAGGTGAGTAAACCGGCTACCGCGGCGCGGCTGGGCGAATCTGCACAGCCTTCCAGATTGCGAACGGGCGGGTGAACGTGTCGGTCTACCACCGCAACCAGCTCCTCCATCATTCTGCTGCGCGCCCAGGCATGGTCCACCCCGGCCTCGCGAGCCCGCTGCAGCGTCTTCACGTCGACGTGGCTTCCGAACGCATAGATCGGTACCAAGCGCGTGTGCGGCTTCACTTTGCATTCGCGAACGGCCGCTTCCCAGTCTCCGGGTGTTTTCAGATCCAGCATGGCTAGCACAGGGAAGGTTCGTGCAACCGCCTCCACAAACTGGTCGGCTTCGTCGACGGTGTATGGGTCGCCGCCTGCCGCCCGTACAACGTCCTCCAGCCTGACCGAAAAAAAGAGGTCCGGTTCAACTATCACCACTGCCGGTCGATATTGGCGGTTGTCGGACATCTGGCCCTCCATCGTACAACCCTTGATTCTGGTGAACTCTTCCAAAAGTCGGACACCAGAATGCCCTCGGAATCCAACTCTGTGACTGTGCCGGATTCTACTGCCTACGACCCAATCTGTGCCAATCCTGCCCTGGTCAAAGTTTGAATCATGAGGCCTGCTTTTCCATTGCCGGAACCCGCGCCCTCTCTGATATACTGATGCCAAAATTGGCCGGTACCGAAAGGAACGAAATGGAAAACCAGAACAGCAGGTCCGATCAAACCGCCGAACTCCCGTACGAAGAGAGCTATGCCCAGCTTCAAGCCATTCTGGAGAAACTCGAAGCCGCCGATCTACCCTTGGCCGAATCACTGGATCTGTATGAAGCAGGCGTGAAACTGGCCGCCCGCTGCGGCGTTCTGCTCGAAGAAGCCGAACTTCGAGTCAGGAAATGGGAGCCGGACGGAACCCTGACCGATTTGAGCGACGTCTCGGACCCATAGACCGATGCAGTTACTGGGTAACAGCTCAATTATCTGGCTCCCGTTGACTGCCGGTCTCCTCGTGCAGCTCTACAAGTTTCTCTTCGAATGGGTATTACGGCGCGATTTTGACCTGCGCGTACTGGCTCGCGCTGGGGGCATGCCCAGCAGCCACGCGGCTATGGTTTGCAGCCTCGTCGCCGCAATCGGCTTTCGCTCCGGCCCGCGCAGCGACGTATTTGCCCTGGCCGCCATATTCGCACTGGTCGTCATGTACGACGCCACCGGCGTGCGGCAAGCTGCCGGCAAGCAAGCCAAAGTCCTGAATCAGATCCTGAGAGAGCTCTTCACCGGTCAGCCCGTCAGCGAAGAGGAGCTGAAGGAGCTGATTGGCCA
This sequence comes from Caldilineaceae bacterium, assembly GCA_028819675.1. Next base: position 3,967 of record JAPPKT010000421.1, read on the forward strand.
TTCACCCACAGAAGTGTACGTCGGTGCCCTGATAGGCGTTCTATATACAGTTCTGTGGTTCCAATTCGCCTCCTGACGTTCTGCAAGACCCCCTCTTCAGATTCTCAGTTTCGTGGGGACGATTCCCCAAGTTTGTCGAGCAGCTTGCAGTAAGCAACCTGGCTCTTGCGGAAACTGGCCAGCCTGAAAAACTCGTCCGGCGCGTGGAAATTCTCGTCTTCGATGCCGAATCCGAAGCTGATAGTGTCCACCCCTAGCTGTTCCTGAAAGACGCCGGTGATGGGGATGCTGCCTCCGCTGCGGGTCTGGTAGGGTTCACGACCGTACATCTCGCTCAAAACGGCGGCCGCGGCCCGGTTGCCCCAATGGTCCGCCGAAATGCTGTAAGGTCGACCTAGAATTGACAGCGGCGTCACCGATACCTTAACACCCTGCGGCACGTTCTGCTCGATATGTTCCTTCAGTAAGTCGATAATACGCGCAGGATCTTGGTCGGCCACCAGACGGCAGGTGATCTTCGCGTGTGCTGAATTGGGAAGTACCGTTTTGATTCCCTCCTCCTGGAAGCCGCCCCAGATGCCGTTCATCTCAAGCGTTGGTCGAACCCACCCGCGCTCACGGTTCGTGTATCCAGGTTCACCAAACT
>JAPPKT010000008.1 GCA_028819675.1 Caldilineaceae bacterium
AGGGCCGAATAGGCCCGACCGCCCAAACTGCAGTGGTCAGTGGTTAGTGGTCAGTGGTCAGAGGGGGCGCTTCCTATGCCTCGGCGTTTATCGCGGCGTGGCTATGGTTGGTCTGCCGTCAAGAGTATGCGAGGGTTCGTCCCCGTTTTTGGGATGTATCTCCGATTCCCGGATGATTGGTCTTCTCTGGCGGAGAGGGTATCATAAAATGTACTGTCCCTGTTGATCGCCGCTCCACCAGAAACCTGATCCCTGCTATGAATCTGTCCTCTGAATCGCCGGTCCGATTTCAACTTGTGCAGACGCCCGAGCCGCGGTACACGGCGCGCGACCGCCCGCGGGGGGCGCCGAAGGCGCAACAGCGCTGGATGGCGCTGGTGATCCTGATTGCGTTCGGCTGGCGGATGATCGGGCTGATCGCGCGGAAACTCGGCCAGGTGGAACAGGAGACGATCGAGCTGGCGGCCGGGCCGGTGGAGGAAACGGTGGGTGCGCTGGTCGCGCCGGGCCAGGGCGGGATGATGTACTATCTTCTGATCCGGCCGTGGATCCAGTTCTTCGGCACCGATCTTTTTGCGCTGCGCTATTTTTCCGTGCTGGCCAGCGCCATCACGATCGCGCTGATGTGGCAGGTGGCGCGGCGGATGGTGCCGGCGGTTGGCAGCACGCTGCTGAGGAATCTGCCGCTGCTGTCGACACTTTTTCTGGCGTTCAACCCGTTACAGCTGTGGTACAGCCAGGAGGGCGGGGCGTACGGGCTGGTTGTGATGCTGGCGTTGTTCTCGAGCTGGAGCTGGCTGCAGGCGATGTGGTACAGCGGTCCCTGGCGGTGGCTGACCTACCTTGCGATTACGTCGGTAGCCATCTATACGCAGGTGTTGACGGCGCTGATTCTGCCGGTGCACCTGGTGTGGTTTTTGCTGGCAAACCCGCTTAACCGGAAGCGCTGGAAGGGATACGGACTGACGCTGGCCGGTTTTGCGCTACCGATCCTGCCGTTGACGGCGTGGGGGCGGAGCATGCTTGCCGGGGTGATCGGTGGGGCCGAATATCAGAGTGGGGGCGCGCTGCAGAGCGCAGTAGCCGGCCTGCCGGCCACGCCTTTACCGGAGATGGCGCGCACCCTGCTTCTCGATAATGCGCAGGGCCTGCTGGAACCGATTTCGTATCTGTGGCTGATCCCGATCTTCTTTCTTGGTTTGACCGGGCTTCTGGTTGGGTATACGGAGTTTGGCGGGCGGATCGCCAACGTGGGCATGCTGGCGACGTGGCTGATTCTGCCGGTCCTGCTGCTCTACGCCATCAGTCTGTTTGCGCCGGCGATGGTGAAGCCGGCAGCCGAGATCGGTGAGAGGGCGTCCCGGTTCCAGGGTATTATCTGGATTGGGCCGGCGTTTACGATGTTCGTGGCGCTGGGGACGCAGGTGATGCGGCGCGCCTATGGGCGTGTGGGCAACTGGCTGGCGGTGGGGTTGATCGTTTTTGTGATCGTGTTCTGGGGCTATAGCTGGTGGGATCATGCCCAGCGTCCCATAAACGTTCAGATGGGTGCGGTGGAGTTCACACCGCACTCATGGCACGGTAATCCGGGGTTGTAAAATGTATCGAGATTCTGGCGGTCGGGGTTGGAATGCCCTCTCGCGCGGGCAGCAGATCGCGATCGGGGTGGTAGGGATTCTGGTTCTGGTTGCTCTATTGTCCGGGGGCAGTTCCCTGGGACGGATGGGCGATCCATTGTGGCTCGTCACGGTGGCGGTCATCATTCTGGTTGCACTGCCTGTGCACGAGATGGCGCATGCGGCGATGGCGGTCCAGTTGGGAGACCCTACGCCGCGTATGCAGGGGCGCTACACATTCAATCCGATCGCGCATATCGATCCGTTTGGCGCGCTGTTGATCTTGTTTACAGGGTTTGGATGGGCCAAGCCGGTGCAGTGGAATCCCGGCAACATTGACGTAGACGTGCGGTTGGGGACGATATTGGTGGCGGCGGCGGGCCCTGTGAGCAATTTGGTGCTGGCAGCGGTGGGGGCATTCCTAGTACCGTTCGCGGACGTCCCCATGCTGGAGCGGTTCCTGACCTTTTTTGTCTGGATCAACACATTGTTGTTTGTATTCAATCTGATACCGATTCCGCCGCTGGACGGTTCGCATATTCTGTTTGCGCTTCTGCCGGGGGATAATTTTCAGTTGCGCACGGCCCTGGGCCGTTACGGCTTTATTATTTTGCTGGCGGCGATCTATCTCGGAGGCGGATTCATCAGCGGCGTGGCGAGCCAGATCGTCAGGTGGCTTTTTGTTGCATTCGGGAGCTGAAACGGCGGAACTGCAGTAGTCAGTAGTCAGTAGTCAGTGGTCAGTTTGTGCTTGCAGGCTTGGCCGTTACTTCAACTCTGGTCGCGACCTGGCTTTGGCCGGAAGGATGGGGGGTGCGGTGATTGTTGCCCATTTGGGTGGGCGGCGGTGATTGAGTATGATGGGGCGGCTGGAGCGGGCGTGGAAGGACGGATGCAGGGAAGCGGCGGCAGGATTTGGCGGCGCATACGGCAGTTTGTGCGCGGCGTCACGGCATCGGTTTCGGCTGAGGAGTTGCAACGGGCTGCCCAGTTGCTTCCGCCGGCGGGGCTGGCCCGCTTTCGGCAGATGCCGGTGGATGCCCAGCGCCACAGTTTGAATGTGCTGAGCAGTTTGCAGGGCGCGGGCTGGGATGATCCGGACCTGGCGGCGGCGGCGCTGCTCCACGACGCGGGCAAGCTGGCGGCGGTGAAGGCGGGATTGACGTTTAATGCGTGGGTGCGGACGGCGCTGGTGCTTGTGGACGCATTTGCGCCGGGTCTGGCCGGCCGCCTGGGTACGGAGGACGTGAAGGGCGGCTGGCGCTATCTTCTGCATGTCCATTTGACGCATGCGCGGATTGGCGCGCGATGGGCTGAGGCGGATGGATGCAGCCCGCTTACCTGCTGGCTGATCGCCCATCACCAGGACAAGACGGGGCAGGCAGAGACTGTGTTGGCCTCTCCAAGCGGTCCGGAGCGGCAGCGAGCGGCAGAAGAGCGTAAGCGGCTGCTGAGGGCGCTGCAATGGGCTGACAGCCAGAACTGATGCCGGCCCGCGGGGTGAGACGGGGTGCGAGACCGGACGGCCAGAGGCTGAATTCGCCGGGGCGGTTCGGGATGAGACGGCGGCGCGCACCGGGACGCAGTTTTATAACATTCAGGACAACAACTCATGGCAGAGACGAAAGCACGAATCACGATAGTTGGGCTGGACTTGATTGGGACGAGCATCGGTCTTTCGTTACGCGAAAATGCGGGCAGCTACCAGGTGGTCGGGCACGACCGCGAGCCTTCGCAGATGAATGAGGCGAAGCAGCTGGGCGCGATCGACTCGACGACGTGGAATCTGCATTCGGCTTGCGACGGCGCCAGCCTGGTCATCGCCACCGAGCCGCTTTCGGAGCTGCCAGAGTTTTTGCAGCAGATCCGTGAGGACGTGGCTGAAGGCGCGGTGATCCTGGGGATCGGGGCGGTGATGCAGCCGGCGCTCGAGATTGCGTCGGACAATCTGCCGGACGGCATTCACTTTGTGGCGGGCCGGCCGGTTTATGTTGACATCAGCAGCCAGCCGGAACCGCGCAGCGATCTGTTCAAGGACTGCACCTTCTGCATTGGCGCGGCCACGCATACGGAATCGAGCGCGCTGGAGCTGGTGAGCAATCTGCTGGCGAGGTTGGGCGCGAAGCCGCTGTACATCGATCCGCTCGAACATGACGGGATTGCGGCGGCGGTGGACCAGCTGCCGGAAATCCTGGCGGCGGCTCTGTTTCAGGGCGCGTTTGAGGCTCCCGGTTGGAATGAAAGCCAGAAGCTGGCTGGACGGCGTTTTGCTCTGAGTACATCATTGGACGCCAGCGCGGGGGAACTGGCTGCGTCGCTGTTTGCCAATCGCGATACGATTTTGCAGCGCATGGACCATCTTGCGGTTTTATTGGACACCTGGCGCGGGCATCTGTCCGCGGAGGACGCCAAACCGCTGGAGGAGGCGCTGGATGGACTGGTGGAGGGCCGTGCCAAGTGGGAGAGAGACGCGAAGCTGCGCGATTGGGACCGTCTGACGGAGCCGACCTCACGTGAGGATTACGGCAATTCGCTGGGTCAGATGTTTTTCGGCAGTCTACTGCGGGGGCGTGCGGGCCGGCGCGACCCGGGACGCAGCGAAAAAGATCCGCGGGCGAAGCGGTAGCGGTCTGCGAGGCCGACACGCTTTTTTGGGCCTTTCATACGACGCCAGAACTGCGGCATAAGGAGCTGGCGCCGGTCAGGCAAGTTCAATCCTCCTTTGACGCTGGCCCGAGGGGCTGGCAGCCCTATTGTCAGGCAACAGAATCCAGATGAGAGAGTTCGTTCTGCGGGCGAGGCAGCGCGGTCGATACGCGGTGGCGTGCGCGCGGGGTCTGGCGGGACGTGGTCTGGCTAGACACCTTCAATTAGGCACCTGTTACGAATCTCGGCACCAGGTCAATCAGGCATGTTGTAGGAGAGGGGGCGTTGGGGGGGGGGGGGCCCCCCCCAACGGGGGGGCCAAAAGGCCCCCCC
>JAPPKT010000224.1 GCA_028819675.1 Caldilineaceae bacterium
ACCTGCCGTCGATTTTCGTCACAGGTGCCCACCCCAAACTCATTCGCCAACCCACCCACCTCCAATTCTATCTACTCCGGGTTGGGCCGTCCTCGCGCCTGCCCACCGCCCTTCCTCGTCACCCTCCCCGTCCCACCGCTCAACCCCCGGTAGGGGCAGGCCTTGTACCTGCCCACCTCCCATCCTCGTCACCCTCCCCGTCCCACCGCTCAACCCCCGGTAGGGGCAGGCCTCGTGCCTGCCCTCCCTCCATACGCGTCACCACTGCCATGGCTGACCAAAAAAACCGCCTTGACAGCCGCCTTTTCAGCTATTATATTACATTTACAAACACGCAGAGTTCGATTCTCCATCCGGTTCCAATCCAACCAAATGTAGGGGAGTGCCACCGGGAATTAGAGACTTAAAGACGCAGCTGGTGTACCAAACCCCGTTGCCGCTGCAAGCAGGCTTTCTCACTCTATTCGAGTCCCAATTCGCATTGCCAGCCTGTCTCGGTTCCCCTTCCCTCTTCGACAATCGTCCCTTCCTCATTGAACGGGATGCCAAGGTCAACCGCTTTGTCCACTCTAGGGCAGTCCCACATCCGAGACCCATGGAGAATTCACGGATTCGCCCTACAGGACGCAGCCATCAGCGTTATAAACGCCATCATCTTCCTCGAGGCAATGTCGTACTCCGAAGATCTGACCTTGAACAGCTTCCTGCAGACGGAATGCAACATGCGTGCTTGGGAACGGCAACCAACTGCATGAGAACAACCGAAACACAGTGCCTGCTTTCGACAGTTTCCGACAGAGAGTACCTCATCACATTCAACCACAAGGAGGCAAGAGAGTGATGCGCAAGAAACAGACGATGTTCGCACTAGCCTATGTCTTGATAGTAGCGATGCTCCTGGCTGCCTGCGTCGCTCAACCTGCACCTTCTGCGGCGGGCCAGCAGGCAGAAGGTCAGGAAGCAATGGAAGCGGAGAAGGAGCTCGTAATCGTTCAGGGAACGGAACCGTGGACGATGGACATGCAATGGGTTACCGCTCAGGTAATCGTGAATGTCGGCAACCACATTCAGCAGACACTACTTGACTACGACCATAGCATGACCCTCCAGCCCAATCTGGCGGTCTCATGGGAGCAGATCGAGCCCACTGTGTGGCAATACAAGCTGCGCGAAGGTGTCGAGTTCTCCAACGGCGAACCCCTCAACGCCCAGCAGGTCAAGTTCAGTTTCGACCGCGTCATGGCGCCTGAGAGCGATTCCATGCGCAAGGGAGAGACACGCTACGTCTCCAGTGTGGAAATCGTGGATGATCTCACCGTGAACTTCCACACCAACGGCATCATCCCCCTGTTCGACCTCTATGTCACCGCCAAATTCCCCATTGTGCCGGAGGGCTACATCACCGAACACGGCTCCGAGCACTTTGCCTCCAATCCTGTTGGCACCGGGCCATACGTACTCGAAGAGTGGGTCAAGGACGATCACATCACGCTTCGCAAAAACCCGAACTACTGGGGTGACGAGCCCGAGATCGATGTGCTGACCTTCCGCACCGTTCCTGACATCGCCTCCCGAGTGGCCACGCTGCTTGCCGGCGAGGCAGACATCGCCACCGACCTGCAACCCGCCACCGTCCAGGAAGTCGAGAACCGGGAGGACCTCAGCGTCGTCAGCCGCCCCGGCATGCGCTCGGTGTTCCTGCTGTTCAATACCAAGATCGACACGCCCGTCACCGACCGGCGGGTTCGCCAGGCCATCAACTATGCCGTCGATAAGGATGCCATCATCGCCAACATCCTTGACGGCTTCGGCAAGAAGCTCGAGGGCCAGGTCCTGTCCGAGGAATACTGGGGATATCAGGCCGCCCTCGAAGCCTATCCCTACGACCCTGACAAGGCCAAAGAGCTGCTGGCCGAGGCCGGCTATCCCGACGGCTTTGACCTGCGCATCGTCAGCCCGCGCGGCCGCTATATGATGGATGCCGAAATCTCCCAGGCCGTGGCCGGACAGCTGAAGGAAGTCGGCATCAATGCCACCGTGGACACGCTGGAATGGGGTGTCTTCAGCGAGGAGCAGTACAGCCATGAAGGCGGCCCGGTCTTCCTGCTCGGTTACATGACCGTGCCCGACGCCGCCCGCATGCTGTCAATCTGGCACTCGACCCACCCGAACGATCAGCATCCTGACGCCAGATTCGACGAACTGTCCGACGCCGCTATCAATGAGACCGACGTCGACGCGCGTCGCGAAATCGTCAAAGAGGCTGTCGAATACTTCCGTGAAGACGCGCCGGTCGTTTTCCTGCACCAGCAATACATCCTGTGGGGCGTCCACGACCGCGTCCAGGATTTCGCACCCTTCCCCGACGGCCGTCTCAAGATCGACGCCTCCATTGACGTGACCGGAGACCGTTGATCTTCTGGGGCCTCTGTCTATGATAGGCGCCTGACACAAAGGCCTCCTCCCCATTGAGTTCCGGGGAGGGGGCCTTTTTCCCAACTGCACAACAATTCAGCAGGTCTGAAACGGAGCGAACCGGATGATAAACCTCGCACGCGACTTGGTATCGATGGCCGTGTCCATGGGCGCGCAGTATGCCGAAGGCCGCGTCGTAGATCAGTCCCAACAGGCGATAAACGGTACGGATGGCGCTGCCGGCGTCTCCGAATTCACTACCTGCGGATTCGGAATCCGCGTCCTCGTGGACGGCCAGTGGGGATTCGCCAGCGACAACCTTTCCCAACAGCAGCCGTCGCAAACGGTCAGCAAAGCAATCTCGCTCGCCCGGGCTATGCCCCGTCGCACGCGTACCGTCAGGCTGGCTGAAAACCCCCCCGTCCGGGCCACCTACGAAACCCCCTGTGAACAGGACCCCTTCACAATGCCCGTCGCCGAAAAGGTCGAGATGGTCCACGCCATCATGCAGGCCATGGCCGGCGCCAGCGACAAAGTGACCAAGACCCAGGCCAAACTCGACTTCCGCCGCGAGATATCCCAACTGGTTACCTCGGAAGGTACCGAAATCGGGCAGACAATCACCCTGACCGGCGCCGGTCTGGCCGTCACCGTCTCCGATCGCGGCCAGGTCTTTCGCCGCACCTATCCCTATAGCCATACCGATTTTGGAACGGGAGGATTCGAACTGGTCCGGGCTCTCAAACCGGTTGAGGCGGCCGCTACAATGGTTCATGAAGCGCTCGAACTGCTGGATGCCCCCCCTTGCAGCGATCTTGTCTCGACGGTTATCTTGGACCCGACGCTTCTTGGCATGGTGCTTCACGAGACCATGGGCCATCCCATCGAAATGGACCGCGCCCTGGGTGACGAGTCGGACAACTTCGGGCCCAGTTTCCTGCAAGTCCACCATCTTGGCGAATTCCAGTACGCATCCGAGCTGGTGAATATGGTCGCCGACGCAACCCGGCCCAAGGCGGTCGCTACCTATGGCTATGATCATGAGGGTGTCGAAGCCCAGAGCATTCCCATCATTAAGGACGGCGTCTTCTCAAACTACCTGATGTCGCGCGAATGTGCCACCGAACTGGAACTACCCAGCAATGGCACCGCCCGCGCCAGCAGTTGGAATCGCATCCCCATGGTGCGCATCACCAATCTGTCTCTCGTGCCCGGGCAGTCGACACGTGATCAGCTCATCTCTGAGACCGATGACGGACTCTACATCGAGACCTTCAAGGGCGGCGACATCGATGACAAGCGTCTCACCTTCAGTTTCATGGGCGAACGCGGCTGGCAAATTCGCGGCGGCAAAATCGTTGGCCTGGTCAAGAACCCGGTCATCTACGGGGAGGCGCCCATTTTCTGGCGCAACTGCAGTGGAATCGCCGGCCCCGGCGAGGACCGGGTGGTGGGCATCTCCAGCTGCGGTAAGGGGCTTCCCTGGCAGTTCATCCCCACCGGACAAGGTGGACCGCCGGCCCGCTTCGAGCAAGTCAAGGTTGGAGGAGGCATCGGATGAGCAGCGACAACAAGACTGACATGCCCCTCGGCGAAGCTCAGGCTCTGGAGACAATCGAGTTCGGCCTGCAAGCAAGTCCTGCCGACGCCACCGAAGTCCTGATTGCAGCGGAAAACACAGATCTGACGCGCTTCGCCAACCTCGCCATTCACCAGAACGTCACCGAAACCCACTACCAGATCTACTTCCGCACCGTCTGGGATGGCCGGCTGGTCATCGTCAAGGGCAACGATCTCTCGCAAGATGCAGTGAAGCGGGCGTTGCTGCGCAGTGAAGAGTTGGCCGCTACCGTTTCCCCCAGCGCCGTATTGCCGGACTTCGCCTACCCGGTAAATTCCGCCGCAGCAGACGGACGCCGGGACGTGGTTACCTTCAACCCGGCTACGGCGAGCTGCGGAGCAGAAGATCGGGCCCATATCGTCGATCGAGTCTGCAACCTCTTCCGCACCTGTGGCCTCAACGGTGCTGGCAACGTCCGCGTACGCCGGTTGGAAATGGCGGTGGGCAACTCTGCTGGACTGCGCCGCTACGCTCCCTTCTCGATCATCGCCCTTGTGGCCGTGGCGCTCGACGCCGCAAACAACGCTTCGGGCTACAATACGTGGATAG
>JAPPKT010000403.1 GCA_028819675.1 Caldilineaceae bacterium
ACGTTCTCCTGGCCGTAGGCGGACAGGAAGATGACGGGCAGTGCAGTCTTCTCCAGAATGTTTTTCATCAGATCGATGCCGTCGACGCCCGGCAGCATCATGTCCAACAGGACGAGATGGGGCCTTTTCTCCGCTATTAGACGATCGACTTCCTCCGGTTCTCCAGTCACTATCGGGTCATAGCCTGACTTGGAGAGGACGTCGCGGATATATCTGAGCGCGTGGGGCTCGTCGTCCACCACGAGGATGCGCGTCCGCTCCTGTGTCTCATTCCCGGGTGCGGCGGCGAACGGTGCGGGTTCGGCAGTGCCTGCAGTTTCCTCTTTCTCAACTATTGGAACCGTAAAATTAAAGCGTGCGCCCTGGCCGGGTCCGTCACTCTCGGCCCAGATGCGTCCCCCGTGCGCTTCCACAATGCCTTTGCAGATGGCGAGGCCGAGCCCCGACCCCCCAAGGTCGCCCTGCCGGTCCTCCCCGTCGACGCGGGAGAACTTTCTGAACAGGAGCGGCAGCCTCTCGGTGGGTATGCCTCTGCCCTCGTCGGCGATTGAGACGACAACCTGAAACTCTCTCCGCACAGCGCGCACGGTGATGGTGGACAGCTCGTTGGAATGCTTGGCCGCATTGGAGAGCAGGTTGCTTAGGACCTGGACGATACGACGTCGCTCGGTCATGACCTGGGGCAGGTCCAGGGCGACGTCGATATGGATTCTGTTCGTGCGGCCTGAGCTCAAGAACATGATGCGGGCCTCGTCCACCAGGGTGGCGGTATCGGACGGCTCCGGCGCGACGGAGAGAGTGCCGGTCTCGATGCGAGCCACATCGAGCAGGTCGCGTATGAGGCCGCGCATGCGGTCGGCCTGATCTGAGATGATGCGGTGGAACTGGCGCATTTCGGCCGGGTCGAGGGAGGATGCTTCGTCTAGGAGGGTATTTGCGGAGCCTCTGATTGAGGTCAGCGGAGTTTGCAGCTCGTGGCTCACCATCCCCATGAATTCGGCGCGCAGCCGTTCCAGCTCCTCAAGCGGCGTCATATCCTGCATCGTCACGACAACCGACTCGACCACGCCCTCCTGTGAGTAGATGGGCGTAGCGTTTATCAGCGTTTTGACGCTGCGGCCGTCTGGGACCTCCATGACGATCTCTTCAAGGCGGACGGTCTCGCCGGTGCTGAGCGCCTGGGCCAGGGGGAACTCGTCGAGGGCGATCTCGCGTCCGTCGGCGCGCCGGCAGGTGATCACTTCGAGGAGCTCCTCGACAGGGCGGCCAGGAATCTGCAGGCTGCTGACGATTCTTCTGGCCTCTCGATTGAAGGAGACCGGAATACCTGCTTCTGCGTCGAATACCACTACACCGACGGGCGAGGTGTTGATCAGGGTTTCCAGGTCGTTCCGAGCGCGCTGCTCGTCGCGGTAGCGGCGGGCGTTGGCGATGACGAGCGCGGCCTGGCATGCAAACATGACCAGGGTCTCTTCATCTGCAGCGCTGAACGCCTTACCGACCCCGATTTCGGCGAGAAAGATGTTGCCGACGCGTTCACCACCGTGGTGGATAGGCGCGGCCAGGAAGGAGAGCGGAATATTCGCGCCGCCGGGCAGGGGAGGTTCGGGCAGGTTGAACTCTCTGATGTGTCCGATGAGGTCGGGAAGGCGGAGCGGTTCAGGGATATTGCCGAGGTGTTCGAAGAGTTTCAGTGCATCGGGCAGGTCCCACAGGGCTTGGGCATCCTGGGGAGTTAGGCCGGAGGAGAGGTAGTCATCGGCCTGGCCGGTTTCGTCGAGGAGGGTGAGTATGCCGAAGCGGGCGCCGGTGAGAGAGCGGGCGGAGTCGAGGACGCTTTGCAGGACGTCGTCGAAGTCGAGGCTCTCGTTGATGCGCAGGCTGGCCTTGCTCAAGCGGGAGAGGCGGTCCCGCAGCGCTTCATTTTCTTGGATGAGTTCGTCGGCGGGTTTCATCTTTGTCTCCCTGTCTGGTGAGAAGGTGCGCTGCAGGAGTCAGACGCGGGCTCAGGGGCTGGATCCGGGTCCTGATTTGATCCGCGTATGGTCTGGACGGTCCCTATTCTACTATTTACAGAAGAATGACACAATACTGATACAAAAAGAATGGATATTAACATACAAATGACATCTCGATGCTTTACAATGTAAAACTTGCGGTCTGTGAATGGAGACGGATGCGCATGTGGGTCATATTCTCGACAGAGACAATGGTAACGGCAGGGCTGGCAGGACGTATAGCGGAAGCCTTACAACTCTTGAGCGAGATTAACAATAACCAGCGGGTGTCGAAGACGACGGGCGTCCCACGCAGCACCCTGAATTGGCATCGGCATTTTCGACTGATTCTGCCTTGATTAAAGAGCCCCCTCAGTCCGTCTTCTGGGCCCCGCACCGGAAGACGGCTGTTTGCAATGCGTGAAACGTTTATGAGTCAGCTGGGATCTGGCCAGCTCTCTGTGCGCCGAAAGGCGTAAACTCGACGTAGAGATTCTCCCGAAGTGAGTTCTGAACTGTGATGTGACGTCGCAGAACAGAGGGCGGCCATGTTTCGCTACCCGCATAGCCGCACTTCTCCCAAGACCCACCACGCAAATCCCGCATGACCCAGTATGCCACGACCTCTTTCTGAATCTCACTCAAAGCCCCAAATTCTTCTTCCAGAGTACCCGTCTCCCGACAAAACATCTCCCACATGCATCATACACACACTTTCTGTCGATGTGACCACCTTTGAGGAATTTACGAGCCGCCACATGAAACCTAACCCGACCAGGAGACACCACCCGTGAAGCGCGCCAACTTCTACGCCCTGCTCGTCGTCACAACTTTACTCCTCCTCTTCTGTCTCGCCGCCGTCAACGCCAACGCCCAGGAAGCCGGCAACGACGCGAGTCTCGTCACCCGCCTGGGCGAACGCATCGAAAGGTTGTTGGCCCGTGTCGACAAGCTTGACGAACGCATAACCGGCATTGAAGACGCAGACCGGCAGGACGAACTGTGGGATACGATAAATGACCTTGATCTCCAGGTCGCAGACCTCGAGCGCGAAGTGGACTCTCTCGGGGATATGTCAGATCGTTTGGACGTTTTCGAAGCTCTCTGGGACGGGCCTGGACCTGCCTACCTCGACCATGGGCACTGCATCCTCGCCACATCCGGCGTTGGCGGCCCCCTCATCACCCTGCAGAACCAGACCATCGTCCGCTACATGGCCCAGTTCGACGCCTTGCCTGCCGCATACAGCGTGTACGCCGTCCAGGGCGACCCCGAAAGCGGCGAAATTCTGATCTTCTACGAGACCCGTGATGAAAGGCCGCTCTACGTGATTGAACGCTGGCATGGCTGCGAATTTCGCGGCAGCAGCGACTGGTTTGAGGCCGAGGGGTAGGGCCTTTGCCAAAGAGGGAGGCCAGGCCCGCGGCGGCCGCCACTTTCGCATGTGGTAAAGCTGGGTTGCGATTTTCCGCAGCGGGTTGTGGCACTGAGCGCTGAAATTTGAGGCCCGGCCAGCCCGCTGTGCGCAGCGACGCGTGTACCCAGGGTTCAGTGGTCCACGAATACACTGTCTCTCCCTGTGGAACGGCGGGCGGCTTGGAGGGCAGGAGAAACATGAAAGGATAGCGCTGTGAATGCTGAAGCCGGCGGGCAGTATCTACCTGCACTGCGACCCGGTGGCCAGCCATTAGGCGCAATCGCTATGCTGACAATCCTGTTTTCATTTTCGCATTATTTGGGCCCGTTTTTGAGTACATATTGTAGCCCCTGCTGATCGATGCCAATCTCAATGTTGTCGAGGAATGGCGCCATGATGGGGAAAGGCCAGGTCGTAAATGATGTGGAAGAGAGCGGCATCCTCGGCGTCCTCTCTTCCAGAGACGGGCTGATACTTCTCACCGTAGCGGAGTTGGCCGGCGCCAGCGAAGACCGGGTATTCTCGGCGACGCCTCTCTCAATTGCAAAGCGCGCGCGCGGCTTTCTGAGCGGGGCTATAGGGCCGGAAAGCGTTTCATTCGCGCTCTTGCGCATGGCTGATCGCGGGGTAATCGTGGAGTTGGAGCTGAGCCGGCATCTCGTGGTGGGCCGTATCGCCGACTATCACCGGCTGGTCGAAATAGCGATGGATTAGATCGTCGGGCTGTTTCTGAGTGGAATTTCCACAACTTCCGGAAGATGCATCAAGACACCGCCCGCCCATCTGCGCCAATGTCCGCTCCAGGCAGACAGGCGCAGGCATCCTCGAAAAACGTGCCAGGGGCAGGGTTAAGGAGTGATTGGCGCGAAGCAATCTGTGTTCAGGAGCAGAAAGATGGAAGAGCCAGCGATTCCCAGTTCACACCACACATTTATGCGCTTAATCAGGAGGCTGCAGGAGGAAGACCCGGGCGCCCGTCGGAAGGTGCTCAAGCAGCGCATAATCAATCTGCTGGATCTGCCGCCGGAGAAGGATGACCCGTACTGGGACGAGGAAGAACTTTCCTATCTGCGGTCGAGGCGGACACGCCGGCAGCTGTTCGATGACCGGTTCAACCTGGCGATGCACAGGATACGGAAGGAAGACGGCAAGTCGTGACTGTCGAATATCCGGGTCTGATTGGTAAGGGAAAGAAGCTTGGGAACGACTAAGCCGTCCCCGCCTCGGCAAAAACAGGATCCAGACCTATCGGAAGCCCCAAACAGTTGCCCGCACAGGCGTTGCGCAAACCAGCGGATGGGGCACAACGTCATATACTGGGCAACCCATTGATTAGCGTGCCTGTCCCGTCATGTCGCAGGCGCAGAGGACGGTTTCATCTGCCGGCCTCCCTCTCGATTCTGCTCCTGCTCGCTCTCTTTCTGTCCGGATGTCGCGACAGGCGCGCCGCGCCCGCCTCCGTTCCCCCCGCAGCCGCGACTCTGCCGCCGCCGGCCGCCCGAGCCGCAACCTCTACCTTGGACCGGCCGTCATCGCCTCCGAGCAGCCCTGCGGCCAATCCGCGCGCGACCCCAGAACCTGTGACGCCGGCCTCCCTGCTCGATGAGGCCGCCTATCTTCACCAGATCGGCGACTACAGCAAGGAGCAAAGGCTGCTGCAAACACTCCTGGCCGATCTCCCGACAAAGCCTGCCCAGGGGCGGGAAACACCCCCCGCCTCCCGTACACAGGAGCGCGCCGCAATCCTCTACCGGCTCGCCCTGGCCTACCTGGCCGGTGACAACCCGCAACAGGCGCTGGACGCGCTCGAGCAGCTCCGTCGCATGGGCGACGCCCTGGCCGCGGGTGAGATCAGTCTGCCAGCCGCAAGCGGAGAAACGGTGGCGCAGGTCCTGGTCAACAGCCTCTTCCTGCGCGGGGAAGCCTTGGCCGGCGTGGACCGCCACACCGACGCCGCGGCCGCCTACCGCGCATTCCTGGCGCAGCGGCCCCAGCTCTCCGGTGTCGTAGAGGAGCGCATCGCCGATGCACTCCTCGCGCTGGATGAACGGCCGCAGGCCGCAGACGCGCTGCGCCGGGCCGCCGGCGCAGCCATAACCGCAGACGCGGAGGTCCGCCTTCTCGAGCGGCTGGCTGCCGTCCTCGAAGGTGTGGGCCGCTGGGGCGAAGCCGCCTCTATCTACGATGAAATCCTCTTCGGTCCGGTTTTCGAACGCGCAGATCCGGGCCCGGATCAGGCCGCCCCCGCGTCTGACAACATTCTCGGCTACCGAGAATCGCCCGTCTACCGCGCCGGCTATCTCCATCGCGCCGGCATGGCCTATGCCGCGGCCGGCGATGAAGAAGCCGCTATCCTCCGCTGGAGCATGGCGCTGGCCGAAGACCCGGCCAGCGATGCCGCCTACCTCTCTCTCATTCAACTGGTGAACAGGGACGCACCCGTCGATCCCTTCCTGCGCGGCGAGATCTATCTGTTTGCCGAAGCCTACGCGCCGGCCGTCGCCGCCTTTGAACGTTTTCTCGAAAAATCGCCGCATGCCGCCCGCGCCGGCGAAGCCTGGCTGGGAACTGCCCGATCCCTGTTGGGGTTGGAACAGTGGGCAGAGGCCCGTCTTGCCATCGACCGCGTGCTGACTGACTTTCCCAACTGTGTCTGCTTTGGCGAGGCCTGGTTGGCGCGGGCGCGCATCGCGATTGAAGACGGCGCGCCCGCAGAAGGACGTCGCATCTACCGCACATTCGCCGGAGCGCATCCCGACGACCCGCTGGCGCCGGAAGCGCTGTGGCTGAGCGCGCGCTCTTCCCTCGCCGCCGGCGTCATACAGGATGCCCGCGGCGCGGTCGATCCCTTTGACGAAGCTGTGTCCGATCTGCTCAGGCTGGCGGACGTCTTCCCCGGCAGCCCGCGCGCCGCCGATGGGCTGGCCGTCGCCGGAATCGGCGCCTTCGAACACGGCCGTTACGAGCAAGCCGCCAACCTCTTCGAGCGGATGCTCTCCGAGTATCCCGGTACACAGCCGGACTTTGCTGCCTACTGGCTCGGCCGCGCCCGCCATGCCCAGGGCGAAGTCAAGACGGCGCGCGCCCTCTGGCATGCGCTCGCCGCCCGCACGCCCGAAACATTTTACGGCGTTCTGGCCGGCCTGGACGTTGACGCCGCGCAGCCTGGCCAGAATCTTATCCCCCGCCTGGCCCGCACGGACATGACCGTGCCTGCCTTGCCCGGCGACGATGGCAGCCGCGCATTCGCCGAAAACTGGCTGCGTGGACCGCAGGGTTTCGCGCGCGCCCAAAACACCGCTGCGGCAACGGCCGCAGACAGCGTCGGGCCATGGGACCTGCCCCAAACCGTGATCGGCGACCCGGACCTCGTCAAGAGCGAGCTGCTGCTGGCGCTGGGTCGCCGCGCTGAGGGATTGCAGCTGTTGGAACAGATCTACTGGCGTTATCACAACGATCCGGCCGCGCTCTATCCCCTCATGCTGCGTTTCCATAAATTGGGCGCCAACAAGCTCTCCATTACGGCTGCCCACCGCCTCATCCAGCTCAGCCCGGCCGGGCGTACTGCCGAAGCGCCGCTCTTTATCCAGCGTTTCGCCTATCCCAGACACTACGCCCGCCTGGTCGGGAAGCAGGCCGGAGAGTTTGAGATCGCCCCGCAGCTTCTGTACGGCCTCATCTTTCAGGAGAGCCACTTCGAGCCTGCCGCGCGTTCCTATGCCGGCGCCCGCGGCCTCATGCAGATCCTTCCGGGCACAGGCTGGGAGATCGCCCATAGTCTCAGTTACCCCAACTACTCCACCGAACTGCTCGATCTGCCCATCGTCAGCATCCGTTTCGGCGCATACTACCTGCGCTGGGCGCGCGATCTTGCCGGCGGCAACGACATAGCCGCCGTCGCCGGTTATAACGCCGGCCCCCGCAAGGCCAGATACTGGCTCAGCCGCACCGAGCCGGACGACGCCCTTTTCATCTACAGGGTCCCCTACCGCGACACACGCCGCTACCTGCAGGGAATTCTCATCTGCTTCGCCCACTACCTGCGCATATATGGAGGAGTCTAGCTCTCGTTGACCTTTGTCTGAACAGCGATTTCAGGGGGCAAAGTGCGACTAGTCCGCGAACGGCTGCGCAGCTGCGCACAAAAAACTCGATACCCCCTTGATGTTCTCCGCGCCTCTCCGCGTCCCTCCGCGGACAAAAAGGCAGTTCTCCGCGACCCTTCGCGGATCGACCGGCTTTATCTATCACGGAACCGAATGTAGATCCCAAAAGAGACCAAGAGTGTTGGCATTTCGAAACAGCGGCGGAGATTCGTGTGTTCCAGTAAGGAGGTAGCCGGAAATGCAAGGTCCAGACGAGTACCGCAGGCATAGCTGGGAAGTTGATGATGTGGTCGGGCATCCCGTTTTTGAGCCAAAGTACATACAGATAGAACTGTGTACCAGATGTAAAGCCAAGCGTGCGGTTCTATACCCGCACGGAATTGAACTGAAGTCGGAACCAAACCCGTTGCCTGAATTCTGCTCTGTCGAAGAGAGGTTGGAATGAGATCTGCAGTCAGGAGTAGTGTGACCTGAGCTTGGCCCCAAAAACTGGACCACAAGCTGCAGTTACCTGAACTATCTTGCCCCGGTAATAGATCCGGTTTCCTCTGTGGATTCGGAGAGTTACTTCTCGTTCGGAACATACTCCTGCTCTACGACCATACCCCAGACACCAAGGACGATAGTGAAGGTTGGCCCACAGATTCGAAGCAAAGGCGGGGGAGGTAAGGCTCCCCCGCCTCAATACTACCGCCCCGGCCGCCTGCCGTTCCACAGAGCAAACGTGACACCCCTGAGTACACGCCCCATCGCGCACAGCAGGCTGGCCGGCCTGTCAATCAAGTGCAAGTGCCGCGACACCCATTCCCACACCCTGCCAGAACACCCCTTCAAGCCAGATACGCCAGTCCACCATCTTGAAGACAAGCTTGAGCTTCCTGAACACATCGTTCATAGCAGCTTCTCCCTAAACCCAGCCGCTAACTGAACTCAGGCACGCATACCTACACCATGGAATCCCCTCCCATGTCAGGCTGATATATGCAGGTCAACTCCTCGCCTCTCTGAAGTTACTCGTCAACCTCTATCCACAGCTCTTCCACGCCCCGCAGCACAATCTGGTTTCTGTATTTGGGTTCAGACAGCAGTTGTATCGAAGGGAAGCGCGCAAGCAGGCCGGCGAAGGCGAGCCGCGCTTCCAGCAGCGCCAGAGGCGAACCGAGGCAGTAGTGAATGCCGCGGCCAAAGGAGAGGTGGCTCTTCTCCTCGCGGCCGATATCCAGCATACTAGGGGCCGCAAAGATCGCCGGGTCCCGGTTTGCGGCCCCGACCAGGATCAGGACTTTCTGTCCCGCCCGAAGCCGCCTACCGTTGAACTCCATGTCCTCGAGCACGACCCGAATGATGAGCTGAACCGGGCTGTCGTAGCGGAGCAGCTCATCGATGGCGGTATCCAGCAGTCCGGGATTGTCCCGGAGCCGCTGAAGTTGCGCTGGATTCTTGAGCAGCGCCAGCATGCCGTTTCCTATCAGGCTGCGGGTCGTTTCATTGCCCGCCACCAACAGCAGCATCAGCGTCCCCAGGAGCTCGTCGTGGGAAAGTCTTTCACCCTCCTCCTCAACAACCAGCAGAGCGCTGAGGAGGTCGTCCTCGGGGCGCCGCCGGCGCTCTGCAATGATATTCTCAAAATACTTCACTATCGCATCAGAAGAACGCTCTACCCGCCCTATCTCTTCGTGACTGAGTATGGGTTCAACCGCCAGCGCGATATCGTTTGACCAGACATTGAACCGGTCGCGATCCTGTGCCGGAATGCCCAACATCTCAGCGATAACTATGACCGGCAAGGGGAAGGCGAATTCACTGATCAGGTCGAATCTTTTCTTGTCGGCCAGGTCGTTCAGAAGCGCCTCCACAATCTGCTGGACGCGCGGAGCAAGCGCGGACACGGATCTCGGCGTGAAGGCCTTCGACACCAGCGACCGCAGCCGGGTGTGATCGGGGGGGTCGAGATCCAGCATCGTCCTGTACGGCGCATACTCGAGCTTGTTCTCCCCGCTGGAAAAACGCTTGGAGTCCAGCAGTACGGTCTGCGCATCTTCGTACCCGGTCAGTGCCCACGCGTTGACAAGCCTCATGCGGTGAACCGGGTCCTTGCGGCGCAAGCGCTCATACAGTTCGTACGGATTGGCCCTGACGGCGCTGGAGGTCAGGTCAAAGCTGATCCCGGACTCCAGACGTTCCCAGGCCAGCAGTATCCCCTTTGCAAGTGGCGTCAATACATTGCGAACAACCCCTGGTATCGCCATCGTCACCCTCTTCTCTGTATGTATGCTTTTTCCAAACCCGGCCGCCTTCCGTTCCACGTAGTCGTATGCAAGTTGGCTTGTCAGCCGGCTGCCCGCGGAGTATACGCTTGCGCGCACAGGGGGCTGGCCGCACGGTTAGTCTCTCTCGCGACCGCGCCTTATTTCCCGCACCAGTTTCTCAAACTCCGCTTGTGCATAGTCGAGATCGAACTGCCTCATGATCAAGTGTTCGATCTCCTTGGCCGGCGTCCACCCGTTGCGTGCAGCCGAACGCAACAGACGGCGGTATACATCCTCCGGCAGTTCGATCGCCACAACCCTCTTCCCGCTCATGCGTCACCATCCCATTGGAATCGCCACCGACAACACCCGGTCCTTCCCCGGCTTGCGATTTCCGGAACTCCTGTAACACCTGCCGCCGTGTTCGCACCTTCGTACATGTCATACCGACGGACGGCAACATGCAGGCAGCCCGGCGACTGACCTGCGGAACAGCGATCTTCAGGGCAGAGAAATCTCTGATGAAGCCGTTCGCGTTGCGCTTCGCAAAGCGAACAGTGTCCTGCACACCATTGGGGGGATCTTGTGAACGGGGCTTACGCGGCCATATGCAGTCGCTGATTTGAGGCGTGCATGGGCCGGACGATCCTGATTCTACCATTATCCGGAAATTGACACAATAATGATATGGAAAAACTGTTGGATTACATAAAAATGACGCCTTAATACTGGTATAATTAAATATTTGCGGGCGGGCGGTTGGGGGTTGTTATAGACAGGCGACATTTCGATTGGCCGGTTCGGCGCCTTGCTTCCTTGAATCTCAGCCGCGTGAGAAGGAGACAACGATGGCAATAACGCAGCAGCAGTCGGTAACGATGCAATCTTTGTGGTGGATGTCCTTGGTTCGGGGGGTACTGCTCGTCCTGTTCGGCGTGGTGATGCTTGTCCTTGGACGCGGCGTCACCCTGATTGCGGCGATTCAGCTTCTGGGCGCCTACTGGTTGGTCGGCGGCGTCGTGGACCTGATTGAAGGCGTCATCGGCCAGGTGCAGGGTTCTCGAGTACGGGCGGTGATTGGCGCCGTGATCAGTATTGTGGCCGGGTTCGTGGTCGTCAGCTATCCCATCATAAGCGGGATCCTGGCGAGCACGCATCTGACCATATTCATGGGGTTTGCGGCCGTTGTCGCCGGTGTGGCGCATATCTTTTCCCGCAGCGGCAGAAAGCGTTCATTGTGGGGCATCATCCTGGGCGTTCTCTATGTCGTGTTCGGCGTGGCGGTGGTTTTCAATCCGCTTATAACGCAGGCGATCGTGGTTCTTCTGTTGCCTTTCTGGGCGCTGATCACGGGCGGCCTGTCGATCGTGGGATCCTACCGGGTTCGGAGGGAGGTGGGCTGATGGGCAGGAATCTGTGTCTGATTCTGGTCTCTCTTCTGCTGTCTGCGTGTGGGGCATTGCGAGCGCCTGATCCGTACTACCCGCCGGTTACGCCGGTAGCAGACCGCACCTTTGAAGAATGGCTGGGCGTTGCCAGGGAAGTTCCCTATGACGATCTGTTTCAGGATCCGGACCGGTATCTGGGGGAGATTGTTCGCTTTACAGGCGAAATCCAGGAAGTCATCGTGACCGAGTCCGATACTCGATTTCAGATAGCGGTGACGTGGGGCGAGGCCTGGGAGGACTTTGTCTTTGTCCGTTACAGGGGTGCGGCAATGGAGCTTGCCAGAGGGCAGGTTGTCTCTTTTGTGGGCAGAGTGAATGGGACGATTGACTATATCCCCGTCTCCGGCCGGATGTCGACCTCTTTGGATATCTCGTCCTACGCGATTCAAGTAGAAGCCGGGTGAGCATGGCAGTGAGTTGATCGCTGTAGACGCCTGGCCAGCTTTCTGTGCGCGAAAGCGTGTTACCCAGTGTCGGCAACATAGTGTCAGCACAGACCATCACCTCCTGTGGAACGGAAGGCGGCCAGGTATTCGGTCTGGGTTGGATCGAGTGGTTGAGATCTGCCCTTCGACAGTAGTTTCATCTCTGACAAAGGAGAACCTTGCGAAACGCTTCCTATTCATCGTCTTGCTTGCCGTGCTGATGGCCGCAGCATGCCTGCCACAGGAGCGATACATTCTCGTGTCGCCGTATCCGAGGACTTCGAGCAAGTGCAACTCGCAGCGCAAGTGAGCAGCCGGCGGAGCTGCTCGTCGGTCTGCGGCAGAAAGGAATCAGCAACCAGAGGTTGGACAAGGAGAGAGAAGATGGCACAAGAGAGCAAAAACGAAGAGCAGGCGCAGGCGTTGGGCCTGTGGTGGATGATGGCGGTTCGGGGCCTGTTGCTGCTGGTCCTGGCACTGATGATGTTCACTTGGGGCCGCGGCGTCACCTTGACGGCGCTGATTGAACTGATGGGGGTGTACTGGATATTCGGCGGTGTCTTTGACCTGTCTGCCGGCATACTGGGCCGGACGGATAGATCGCGCGTGTGGGCCATCCTGGGCGCGATCGTCAGCATGGTGGCCGGCTTTTTCGTCATGGGCCACCCGGTCATCACCGGGATGATCGCCGGCTTTGGGTTGACCTATTTCATGGGGACGGCCGCATTTGTGATCGGGGCGGCTCAGATCTTTGAAGGGCGCAACGGCAAGAGGTCGCTCGGCAGCCTGGTCATGGGTATCTTCACCATCCTCTTTGGTCTGATCGTAATTTTCAACCCGCTCTTTACGCAGAGCGTGCTGTTCTTCATCATGCCGTTCTGGGCACTCCTGGCCGGCTTTGGGGCGATCGCAACATCGTTCCGGATGCGGTCTGCATAGGAAGGGAGCAACGATGTTGAAAGTGCCGCATATGGCCAGGGCAAAGCACTGTTGTACAGGCCGCATGAACGTCTCAGTGGCGGTGCGTAATAAGAGGGATTCACACAGGAGGAGGAACTCTACATGAAGAAGCACCTGTCAACTGCTTGCATTTTGCTCGTTGTCCTGCTCGCGGCGGCCTGTGTACCGGTGCCTGCGGAGGCGCCCATGGCCGCGCAGGAGGCCATGCAGGCAGAGGAGGCCGCGCCCCCTGAAGCGCCAATGGAGATCGTTTGCGAAAACAGTTACGAAGGAGAGAGCCTGGTCATCTACCAGCAGGCGGGTCTGACCGGACCGCTGGCAACGCTCATGGGAACCGGCTTCATCAGCGGCACGCAGGACGCAATTGAGCAGATCAACGCGGAGGGCGGCGTCTGCGGTGTGATGTTGAGCGTGCGCGTGGAAGACACCCAGTACGCTCTCGAGCAGGAAATACAGATCTATGAGCAGTTCCGCGCGCAGGACCCCAAGCCTCTGTTCATCACGACGGTCAACAGCGCGGCGACGATCGCGCTTAAGGACCGGGTAGTTGAAGACGAGATCGTCAACCTGGCCGCGGGGGTCCACTCGCACTCCCTCTACAACCCGCCGGACGGCTACACGGTCGGCATGGTGCCGATCTACCCCGACCAGTTCGCAGGTTTCCTGCAGTTCGTGCACAGCAACTGGGCGGATATCAAACCAGAAGGCGCCGCTGACACGATCACCGTCGGCGTTATCGGTTGGGCGAACGCTTTCGGGGCCGGCGCGACCACGCCCGAAGCACTGGCCTTCGCCGACTCATTGGGAATCACCGTTCTGTCGCTTGAGGAGCAGCAGGTCAGCCCGTCCGCAGACGTGACCGGCCAGCTGCAGAACCTGCTTGTTAACGGCGCCAATGTCATCTACATGCAGTCCCTGTCATTCAGCATCGTCCAGGTCATCAGCACCCTGCACGCCCTCGGCTTTTACGATCAGGTGGTGCTGGGCAGCGTCAACTGGGGCATGAACCGCGACGTGCTCAATATTCTGGGCGAGAATGCGCCGCTTGCCGCCGGCTACTACGGTGTCTTCCCCTATCTGTGGTGGACCGACACCGATACGCCCGGCGTGCAGCGGGCGCTGGAGACATTTGCGGCCAAGGGCTACCCTGAACATGAAAAGGCGTTCACCTACCTGCTCCTCTACAGCACAATGTACGGGTTGGCCGACGTACTGACGGTGGCGTTGAACAATGTCGGCTTCGACGGCCTGAACGGGACCGAGTTCCTGAAGGCGATGCAGCAGATGGGGACGGTCAGCGCGGCCGGCGTCTTTGAGATGAATGTGGAAGGAAGCAACCGCGCGCCGAACAAGGCCCAGATCCGCCAGGCGCAGATGATGGAGGACAGCACTGTCGACTTCGTCGTCGTCCAGGACTTCGTGACCTTGCCGGACACGCGGCCGGGGTCACGGTAGGAACAGAGGCCGGTTTCCAGTAGCCGTTGACCGAATTCACGCCGGCGCACACCGGAACGCCTGCTTCACCACTTTGAGGAAAGAAACAATGACAGACCATGCAGTTTCCCGACGCGCATTTGTCAAGACGGCAGCTGTGACGTCGTTAGGGATAGCCCTGGCGGCCTGCCGGCCAATACCCCCCATCGACGACGCTGGACCCGCCATGGGCCAGGTAACCGCCGCCCAGGTGACGGACCCCGAAAGCCTCAAAGCCTGGGTCCTCGCAGCCCACGCCGAAATCCAAAGGATCGCCACAAACCTGGACGAAGCGGCGAAGCTCAAGCAGTGGGTCAAAACGGAGGGCGACTGGAAATCCGGCTCGACCTTCCTCATCATCTTCGCCACGAACGGCAACGTCTACGCGCACGGGAACGACCGTGCCGCCGAAGACAGAAACCTGCTCGACGTCGAGGACGAACGCGGAACCAGGGTCGTCGAAGAACTCCTGGCGGCCGCTGCTCAAGGCGGCGGTTTCGTCGAATACGACGACGACGGACCGAAGACCGCATACGCCGTTCCGTTCAGACGACAGTTCGTGCTCGTCGGCGGCTACTCGCAGGACGTCTCCAATGTCCAAGTCCGCATCGCCGATCTCCCCAGGCCCGCGGTCACCGCCTCCGAAGTCGTGGACCGCGAGACACTCATCACCTTCGTCGAAGAGGCGGCCAGAATCTACCAGGAGGCCCTCAGGTTCGAAGGCGGTATCCCCCTCGTCGAGATCAAGAACGCCTTCCGGGTGGAAGGCGGGGACTGGAAGGCAGGCTCCATCTACCTGTATGTCGTGAGCGGCGGGGGCGTCACCCTGTTTCACGGCACCGAGCCCTTTCGCGAAGGCAATCCCACCGACATGACCAGGACCGACGTCAATGGCGTGCCGTTCGCCGAGGAGTTGATCGGAGGCGCACGCCGCGAAGGCCGGAAGTTCTTGCGGTATCACTACGACGACCCCGCCATCGAAGGTGACGAGGACACCGGATCCCCCAAGCTCGGCTACGCCGTCAGCCTCCAGGTTGGCGCCTCCGACGAGAAGATGGTCATCGGCTCCGGCATCTATATCCCCATAGACGAGGAGTGACCCCCGGCGCAACATCATCGTTGAACTTCCCGGTCAGGGTGAAGATGTGGTCATCCGCAGCGCACACGACGACGCCGGAGTGAGCGTGCTGCTGACGCGGGCAGAGAGGCTGGCGCAACCGCCCTGGTCGAACGAGATGGTGTCGGACCTTCCGTTCACACTGCGATCTGTCGCCTTCCGTTCAGAGGATACGGGACTGAACGGCTCGGTGCAGGAATGTGCGGTATGTCTTGTGGTACGCTACATCTGTACTCTACATCTATAGCCGTTTGGCCGTGTTGCACAGGCCCTCAAAGAAAGGCGTTACAGGAGAAAGTAAATGCGCAAGCGTCTGTTACTGAGTAGACTGGCCGCCGTACTGGCCGCCGCTGCCATTTTTGTGTCCGGCTGCTATCACCATGTGCCGTTTCATCCGTTTCATCCAAAGATGGATCATTCGGCCGTCATGCCGTACCGGCAGGTGTCCAAGGCCGACCGTGCGGGCTACACGGTGGCGATGGTGGAGAGAGCGATGCGGCTGTACGACGCCCGCGGGCGGGAGGCGGCGCTGGAATACTACAATTCACCGGAGAGCGTGGACGGCGAATGGTATGTCTTCATCTTTGATGAGAACGAGAAGCTGATCGCCTTGGCGGTAAACCCGGACATGCTGGGTGAGGATTTGCGGGGCGATGTAGGGGTGGATTTCACCGGCTACCGGCACGGCGAAGCGATAGCCGGCGCCACCGAGGAAGGGATGTGGGTCGATTATTTCTTCCTCAATCCTGTCACCGGCAACCAAGAGTGGAAACATTCCTGGGTGGTACGGCACGATGGTCTGATCTTCGGTTCCGGCTGGTATCAGAATCTGCCCGTTCTGCCTGCGGCCGTTACCAAGGCGCAACCGGCCGAATACACGGTCGCCGTCGTGGACAGGGCCGTCCGCTACTACAAGGCGCATGGTCGCGCAGAGACGGTCGCCCATTACAACACCCCGCAAAGTGTGGATGGCGACTGGTATGTCTTTATCGTCGATGAGAACGATCTCATGATCGCCCACGTCGACCCGGGGCGGCTGGGCCGGGACCTGAAAGGCGATCTGGGGGTGGACGTCAACGGATATCGATTCGGCGATCAGATACTCAGCACAACCGAGGCGGGGCTGTGGGTAGACTATGTCCACATAAGCCCGATTACCGATCAGCCACAGGCCAAGCATACCTGGGTGGTGCGCTACGATGGACTGATCTTCGGCTCCGGCTGGTATGAATAGCCCTTGGGTGGGCCCCAGGGCAATTTCATCTGAATTGGTGCGTGCTACTCTTTGGGTGCCGCGAAGTTGGAAATTAGACTGTTGTGGGTGCGCTTTTCAGCGATTAAGAAAGGAGAAACAAGGTCGTGAATAAGATGCTTGGGAATTTCCTGAAGGGAGTGGCCGTAGTGGTCTGGGTCCAATTCCTGGCCATCCTGTTCTACGACCCGGCGCAGGAAGGCGTTGGATTTCAGATCTGGTCTGTCCTCGACCCTTTGATGGTTTTGGCAATACTCATCACGATCTGGTCTGCTTTCCGCCGGAAAGTGGAAATCGACAGTTTGTCAGAGAGTAGCCTGTCCAGGGAATACATCGAGACGAACATCGCACTCTATGGGGGTATTGCCTTGCTCGCCGCACTCCTGTGGAACTGGATCGGATCCCGCTGGTCCTACCCCTTGGTGAGCTTTCAATGGTTGTGGATTCTAATTGACCTCACTCTCCCGTTACTCCTGTTTTCCGCTGGCCGGCGTCTAATCAAGACCGAAGCATTGTGAAAGCAAACAGATCGGACTCTCATCAGGTTGTCCGTGATACAAGAGGGATTTCGTCGTGAAGAAAATTGTGGGAATTACCATGCAGGTTTTCGCCGTGGTGTTCTGGGTCCAGTTTGTTGCCATCCAACTGTACGATCCGACCTCGGAAGGGTTCGGCGCGCTGGTCTGGAAGATTTTTGATCCAATTATCGCCGCCGGCGCGCTGATCACCATCTATGTTGGATTCAGAAGAAAGCAGGATGTCGACAACGCCCAGGAAGGAGGCCTTACAAAGGAGTACTTTGAGGCAAATGTAACTTTGTACGGTGGCATCATCCTCATACACGCCCTGCTATGGAACTGGGTCGGTTCCCGTCTGCTGGAACCGGGGATGAGTCTCCCCTGGCTGTGGATATTCATCGACATTTCTGTTCCTTTGCTGCTTTTTCCTGTGGGCCGGCATCTTGCCAGGAGAAACTCTGCGGAACAGTTTGCATGAGCAAGTCGTGCGAGTTGCCCTGCCTTCTCGCGTCATCCCGTCTGGACAGTTCGCTCTAATCCTTTCCTTTTGCACAGGCAGTCTCCATTCAAATGGGCCTGCCTGCAAGCACCAGCCCCACTGTGAGCCTGAAAGTACCGTTCCTCCAATCTTCACAGCGATTTGCGGGGGCAAAGTGCGACCGCTCCGCGAACGGCCGCGCAGCTGCGCACAAAAAACTCGATACCCCCTTGGTGTTCTCCGCGCCCCTCTGCGTCTCTCCGCGGACAAAAAAGCAGTTCTCCGTGTTCCTCCGTGGACAAAAGCAGTTCTCCGCGGCCCCTCCGCGGATCGATCGGTTTATCTATCACAGGAATCAAGCCGGAGACATCCCGAACAAGCCTGCAGGCATTCCCTTCTGGCGCAATGCCCGGGTCCGGCGCCTTTGTCCGCGCTCAACCCGCTTGCCCTCGTTCCAATCCCCTCACGATTCCCTAACCTCTAACCTCTAACCCCTAGCCCCCACCCCCTGCTGTTACGCGCCCCTTACCCCAGGCTGGGATTCGGCCACGGCGCGAGAGACAGCGCTTGGCCGCCCTTACCCGCCAGCTCCTGGAAAAGAGCGGTCGTGACGCGGTCCTGGGGCACAAACGTGGAGAGATACAGCTCCCCATAGCCGCTGACACTGGTGTTGGTGAAGATCGTGTAGGCGACCGGCCCGTGCGCTCCGTGTAGGTAGGAATAGCTGCGCAGGCGGCTGTAATCGTCGTAACCGTCCTCATGGCTGTCCGCCCACAGCCCGTAAAAATCGGGATAAGCGGACAGGGCGCTGAAAAGCTGCTGGAAGCGTTCAGTGTGCCGGTAACGCAGTGTCATGGCCCGCCACTGCTGTACATTGGCGAGGGCGATCGGCCGCCAGCCGCGCCCCAACATCTGCCGCAAGCGCCCGTCGGGAGCCAGGAGAAATGCGATGTTGTTTGCGCCGGCGGCAGTTTCCCCGGCAGCTTTGAGTTGGGCCAGGTTCAAGTCGTGAAAATCAAGCAGGGCGCGGTTGACGCCGACGATGTCGGCAAAGGGGTCCATGAGGAAGGCCGGCGCGCAAACGCTGTCCAGCAATGCCCAGACCTGCCTGAAAACCTCTTCACTGCCCAGGGCCGCGCGCACGAGCCCCGCGTCCGTCACCTCGCTGGCCATGGCAAAGAACTCGCGGCGTTCAAACGATGTGAGTTGAAAGGCCTGCGCCAGTCCTTCCAGGATCTCCCTGTCCAGCCGCGCCTGCTCGCCCCGTTCGATCTTGCCCACGATCCGCACCGTCAGTCCGGTTTCGTCGGCCAGTCGATGCTGGCTCCAACTGTGCCCGCTGGCAAAGTCGATCTGCTCCTTGCGCAACGCGGTCACGATCTGGCCGAAAGCCTTGTGTTCCACGCCCTCCCCCCTCCAAGTTAGATCCCCATATGTTTAAGTCTACCACTCCCCTATGTGATCAGCGTGTCACATTTCTCTTTTTCTATGTCAGCATTATGCCAATATTGGAGCAGTCCGTCTCCGTCCAGGGCTTTGTGCGACATTGCGACACGTGACCGCAGACATTAGCAGTCGAACTGCTTCTTCGGGCTCGTTGACCTTTGTTTGAACAACGACTTCCGGGCGCAAATTGCGGCTGATCGCAGAGCGGGCGGTCTGCCGCCATCATCGAAGGGCGGCGCAGCTGCGCAAAGAAAATCCAATACGCCTTTGGTGTTCTCCGCGTCCTCCGCGGACAAAAAAGCAGTTCTCCGTGTCCCTCCGTGTTCCTCCGTGGAAAAAAAGCAGTTCTTCGCGACCCTTCGCGTGACTTCGCGGATCAAATTGCAACGATATAGATTTGCAAGACGAAATGGGACAGATCATACCGATCTGTCCCATTACTGATCTACTGTCTTGGGGTCTATTACTTCCAACACGGGAACGGTCTGAAGTCCTGGGCTCGCCGGTTCTTCCACCCAACGAACTCCCGTCAAGCTATATACCGATTTTGGTACATCGTCCTGCCGAAATCGGTACATTTGCGCTAGCCAGGCCCCGTTGAAGGGGAATATGCTGTTCCCCACAACCGTATAGTGCCTTGCGCGCCGGCACAATCCGGCAATCGCGGCCGAGACAAGGAGTCACGCAATGCCCTACACCAATCCATTCAGAATGGCAGTTGACCTCGGCATGATACTGGCATTCGCCCTGACCGCCCTCTTCGTACTGTTTCCCGGAACGCCGCCTGTTCTGGCTGACGCAACCTTCCTGACATCGACCGGCACAGAATCCCCGGCCTCGACAGGCCTGCACGCCGTGACCGCCGCCGGCAAGGCAACCGTCAGCATCGAACCGAATGTGGCAACCGCGACCATAGGCGTGGAAGTCCTCAGTCCAACCGTGAAGGAAGCCACTTCAGCCGCCCAGGCCGTGATGGAAGATATATGGGCCGCGCTCGTCGCCCAGAACATTGACGAATCGGACATCCGCATCAGTCACCTCAACATCTTTGCCGAACGCTTGGGCCCGGGCGGCCTGCTCAATGAAAATCAAGCGCGTTACCACGCCAGCAACACCTTCCTCATTACGATTCGGGATCTGGACAGCATCGACGCCGTCCTAGACGCCGCGATCGACGCCGGCGCCAACAACATATACAGCGTCGACTTCAGCCTGCCTGATCCGGCCGCGGTCGAATCCGAGGCGCGCGCAGACGCAGTCCCGCGGCGCCAAAACTGACGAACTGGCGGAGCTGCTCGGGTTCAGTGTCGCCGGCGTGCCGCACATCAGCGCAATCAAGGGCCCGGGCCGCGGTGCGTCCCATCACGATTTTCGTGACGTTCTTAGGGCAGGTTCGATGCAGACGGGCAGCGGCCCGGGAGGAGGACGCATCGCCGAAGACTTCAAAAGGATGACGCGGAGGGGGCACAAAGCGCGCATCGCTTCAAGGAATCGTGATGAAACGCGATCCCGGTGCCGACGCCGACAAGAGGACAGTAACATTTACTCACCTGCAAAAAACGTCGATCTGACGGTTTCTCGTGAGGACAACACACTGACTCTTGCGGGCCGGATCCTCGGCATCACCGACAACTCCACCATCGCATTTCAAGCCCATGACGTCTTACATGGTGGAGATTACGTCGGGTGCGGCTCCTGACCTGACGCATCTGGGAAGTCGACGTCCCCGACTCTGGAACTCGCTTCGGCGCAGCACCGTTGGACAAGAGGAAGGCGGCATGGATGAGTATAAGAAGATATTTCTCTTATACAGCGTTGGGATTCATGAGCACCGTGCTGGGGGTGGCTTGCGCCTAGGCGCAAGCCACCGGCTGAAGCTGGTGACGCTGCTTAAACTGGCGCAAACGAAATCTTGGTCGCCATACTCCGACTCATTGTCAACCGGGCAACACATTCGCAGAGGAGACAGAGAATGAAAACCAAACTGATTGTCATGTTGTGCTTGCTTGCGCTCCTGGTTGTGCCCGCGGCCGGTTACGGCGCATCGACCGTGGAAGAGGGAGCAACCATGACTGCGCTGGGGTATGGCGCCGCATCAGCGCCCCCCGACAGCGTGCGCGTCGACCTCTACATCAACGAAGAACCAACCTACGGACCGGGCGGTCCCAAACTGGTTTTCGTCCAACCCGCCGACCTGGAGGACGTCCAGAACCTTCTGGTCAAGAACGGCGTTGACGAAGAGACCATCGAGATCAATATCCTGAGCACGGACTACTCCTACGGATCCAACAGTCCGGCAGGAGAAATCAGCTTCAGCTACTCCGACGTTGATGGTCTGCGCACAATGCTGCAGGCCGTGCTGGACGAGATGGAAGGTAGAAGAGGCCCAAACATTCAGGCAGCCAGTCTTAGCTTCATGGTAGAGGACTGTGCCGCGCTCGAGGAAGAGGCCATGCAGGCCGCGCTCAACGACGCCCGCGCACGCGCCGCGCGCATGGCCGGCCTGCTCGAGATGACGCCGGGCCCAATCAGGTCCCTTTCCGAAGACATTTCATCGTCCGGCGTAGCCGCTCCTGCAGGAGGATGCATTGCTCTCGAAAGCCTGGAACCCTCCGGCGCCTACAGTTTTTTGCGCAATGCTGGTTCCGCAGCAACAAACAACATGAACGAAGTCGAAGTCGCCATCTCGTTGAAAGCGACCTTCACCCTCGAGCCGGCCAGATAATGAGGCAGGCGGGCTCCCAGGGGCTGCTCGACCCCTGGGAGCGGCTCGGGTCCGGTAGCGCTGACGCGTTGGGCGTCAGCGAAATCACGGTTCGGGGCCGCGGCTGCGATTCGCCGCATCACACAGCGATTCCGCTTCACGGCTTCCAGTGGCTCGCTAAGACCAGGGAGAAAGACATGGGAGTGGAGATTTCAGGCAAGGACAGGATATGGGGACTGGCACTTGCAGCCATAATGCTGAGTTACTTCATCTGGGGATTTCGAGGATCGGGGCCGCTGATCCTGCTTGCTTTCATCCCCACAATCCTTCTCGCCCTCTCTTTTGCCGTCCCATCGAAATACCAGCCGCATCTCATTACGTCCATCATCTTGCTCATGGCAGGCGTGCTGGCCGGCGTCTCCCTTGAAAAACTGTTCGGCGACATCCCCTATATCTGGTGGGCTGTATACACGTGGCCGGTCATTGCCGTTGCCGTGGGTGTGCTGCGGCCCCTTCCCTTCCTGGAACGGTACTTGCCCTCCCTGAAAATGACAGCTGCGAGTGATGCTGGAAAAAGGGAAGAAAGAGGGAAATTGAGGAAATACCGGCCTCATATCATTTCAATTCTCACTGTAGGACTGGGAGGCACGATTCTCATTGGCATTCTCTACCTGTTCGGCCTTTATGGTCCTGATATATACGGATCGCATGCGTGGCTCGAGGACTTTGAACCGATAGAGTCCGCCCTCATCGTTTGGGTCGTTACTGCCTTCTGCGTAATGCTTGATGGCCCTCACGGGGCATATGCAAGAAACGGCCGCGAGGATAAAGAGGCGTGAAAAACTCATGCCCGCCAGCTTAGGAAACCGCAGTCGTGGTTATCGTCCTCACAAGCCTGCTCGACTTCGATGGGGCTTATGTACTCAAGTAGCCAAAGGAGGAGGCGGGCGCAATTCTTCGCTGATATCGAAAAGCGAATATCAGGGACGACGAGCTACCTGCATTCTCTAATCGGAAAGAGATGGGGCTGATATGTTTACCAAGAATTACCTCCGAAGGAATTTCGTCATCTTTGGGTCAGTCTGGACAACTATTTCGATAGTCAAGGATTTGTACGTCCCGTGGGGCGGCGGCCTGGACTGGGAGACTCCAATCACTGTGCTAGCCGGGTGGGTGGGTTGTGCAATCGGGTTTGCGCTCATGGGCGGGTTCCGCAGATCGACGCCCGTGGCGGTATCCAGTCGACAAGATACGGTTAGAGAAAAAAACCTCAGAAAGATGGCTTCGATTGGTGGGGCGGTCTTGATAACAGTTGCAATTGGCTTAACTCTTTTCATGCCTCGCGACCTGGTCTGGCTCCGGCTACTTATGTGGCCATCCATTAGTGTGGTGGCTATAGTCTTCTATTGGTGGCTTATGTGGATGTGGAAGCGGCCTGACAAGGACCGCCGCGCTGCCTCTGGAATTTCATAGCTGCTCTCGCATCTTTGATAAGGTCTGTCACTGTAAACGAGTTGCAGCCCTTTCCTGTGTCGTTCAAACAGGTTGCAGAGGTCGCCGGCAGTACCCCAGAGACGTACAGAGAATCCGACTCCCCGTAATTCTGTAACGCAAGTCGGGTAAGTACCTACACAAGGAGAACATCAAGATGCAACGCAGAAAATGGACCAGGACAGCCACCTGCCTGGCTGCAACCGCTGCAACTGCCCTGACGATCCTGTACTTCGTCACTGCCCCCCATCTGACGCCCGCCGTCCTGGCAAGCGAAACGACGGCCGCCTCCGCACGGTCCGTAACCGTCGTCGGCGAAGGCGTTGTCAACATCGAACCGGACGTTGCCACCGCCAGAATCGGCGTCGAAGTCCTACGCACAACTGTGAGAGAAGCCCGTTCTGAAGCCAACGAGATCATGCAAGAGGTTAAGGCCGCCCTGCTCGCCCAGGACATCGAGGAGAAAGACATCCAGACCAGGCACTACAACATTTACGCCGAACGCTATGGGCCGGAGGGCCTGCTGCAGGAGGACCAGGTGCAGTACCGTGTTAGTAATATCGCCCATGTCACCATTCGCGACCTGGACAACATCGGCGGCGTTCTCGATGCCGCTATTGGGGCCGGAGCCAACGACATCGGCAACGTCAGATTCAGTCTGGAAAATCCGTCTGCCGTCGAGTCTGAGGCCCGTGCCATGGCCGTCGCCGATGCCCGCGCCAAAGCGGAGGAGCTCGCCGACCTGATAGGCGCAAGTGTTGGTGAAGTGACCGAAATCAGCGAAATCATCGGGCACGGCGGCGGATTCTTCGCCAATAGCTTTTCCGATATGGCCATGGCGGAGTCCGCCGGCGCCTTCAGCATCGGTGAGCTCACGCTGGCAATGCAACTCCAAGTTACCTACAAGCTCCAGTAAAGCGACAAACAACCGGAGGGGGCCCGGTCGCCCCCTCACCTTCTGTTTCGCCCGGCGCGCACTGTACGCAACGACCGGTGCGATCGCCTGAACAAAACATGAACCCTGCCTGCACAATTCGCACCGCGGCTGATGCCATCACTGTCCCGCGTCGTTGACAAAGCGCAAGGGAGAAATTTTCAAAATGAATGAATCCTTATTCGGCCTGCTTCCTGGCTATGACGATGGCTATAACGACGACAACCGGCCGTCAAGGCAACCCGGCCGGCAAACGCTCAAGAGCCTGATCACCGATTTTCAGACGAACCCGCTGCCACTGCCTGTCTGGATCTGGAACTGCATTGTCATCTACATCATGATCAGCGTGTCATTGTTTCTGCTAAAGATCGGGGTCGTCATCCTGGTCGGGCTCCCCTTATTTCTCTTGAGACTTTTTGGATAACGGTGAGACCAAATGGAGTAATTCACATGCCTTCTCCCAACATCCTCTTCCTCATGACCGACCAGATGCAGGGCCGCGTCCTCGAACCGGACAACCCCTGCCGGACGCCCAATCTGGACCGGCTGGCCGCCGGAGGCGTGCGCTTCCGCCGCGCCTACACGCCTAACGCCGTCTGCTCGCCCGCCCGCGCCAGCCTGATGACCGGCCTCCTGCCCCACAACCACGGCGTCCTCTTCGTCGAGCATACCGTCGAAGCCGACCAGGCCAGGCTGCGCACGCCCTATCTCCACTGGGCCGATCAGCTGACCGCAGCCGGCTACGACACCGGCTACTTCGGCAAATGGCATGTGGAACGCTCCAACAACCTCGCCCGCTTCGGCTGGCAGGCGCAGGGCGCGCTCCTTGATAACCCCGACTGGGACGCCGCCAGGTTCTTGCTGGAACGCCACCTCGACGGCCCGCCCGGCTACCGGCCCAACCGCTTCTACGGCGTCTGCGATCTGCCCGCCGGCCAGCGCGGAATGGGCAAAACAACCGGCGCCGCCCTCGCCTATCTGGACGCGGTCCTGGCCGCAAGCGCGCCCTGGTGCTGTTTCGTCAGCTTCACCGAACCCCGCGACCCCTTCTACTGCCACCAGGACGCCTTCGCCCGCTACGATGTCGACTCGATCCCGCTGCAGCCCAACGTCCGCCACGACCTGCGCGGCCAGCCCAATCTCTACAAGCGGGCCGCGCAGGTATGGCGCGGCTGGACCGACCGCGAACACCGCGAGGCCGCCGCCTGCTACTACGCCTCCATCAGCGAGATCGACCGGCAGTTCGGACGCCTCCTGGACCGGGTGGAACGCGCCGGACAGCTCGAAAACACGATCGTGGTGATGACGTCGGACCACGGCGAACTCCTCGGCGCGCACGGGCTCTACTGCAAGAACATCGGCGCCTTTGAAGAGATTTACAACATCCCCCTCCTGATGGCCGGGCCCGGCGTGGCCGCCGCAGCGCTGAGCGACGCCCGCGTCGGCCTGCACGATCTCGGCCAGACACTCCTGGATCTGGTCGGCGCGCCGCTGCTGGAAAACATCGACGGCAGCTCCTTTGCCCCCCTGCTGGCCGGTCCCCATAGCGCCTCCGCCTGCCGGCAGGGCTACGCCGAATACTACGGCGGCCGCTACATTCTCACCCAGCGCATCCTGTGGGACGGGGACTGGAAATTCGTCCACAACGGCTTCGACTATGACGAGCTCTACGATCTCGCCGTGGACCCCTTCGAGATGAACAATCTGGCGCAGGACCCGGCCCACGCCCACAGAATCCAGGCCATGACCCGCCAGATGTGGCGTATCGCCGTTGAATCCGGCGACCACAGCCTCGCCAACACCCACGACCCGCCGCTGCGGATCGCCGCCGCAGGACCGACCCAGTAGTCCAGCAATCTCCTATCGACCGATAAAGGCGTTCGAAATTGGGTTAAGAATATCAAGCACAATCTCACAGATGCGAGAAGAAAGGGGCGATCTGACACGAACTGCGGTTATCTCCATCTAAGGAAGGCCAACAATGAATATGTCAAGAGGGTGGGCGATCTGTGCAGTGATTCTAGCGACAGCTATCGGTGCTACTTCAATTTTCTATCCTGACTGGAGTTCCTTTATCTCTGAATCTGGATGGCTTTCTCTGGCCTTCTGGATTCCTTTATCCATATTTGTCTTTTGGGGAGGAATTGGTATGTGGTCGTTTCTAACTGAAGCGACCAACAAGTGGATTGTGCCTCACATGATTCACCTACTACATCACGGCACCTTCAAATCGATAAAAAAGAATAGGTGAGAGTCTGTCTAGACCATCTTACAAAACACCAAGCCCGCCTGTTCGCGACACTTTCGTTTTCCCTGAAATTCCAAGCTTCCCTATGCAAAAGGCCGGCTATCGCCTTCCCGCAGACTGCGCGCAGGCCCCCATAATCTCAAGGAGTCGATCATGAATGAGACGGTGACTTCAAAGAATGCAACTTCTGCAAAGAATCGGAGCGGCGCAACAATCCCCGGCCCAAAAGCGAGTAAGGCAAGACTGCCGGTTGGAATTCTGCTGCTGCTTGCACTGCTCGCCGGCGGCTGTCAACCCATCGAACCTGCCGCCGCTGCGCCGGCAACGGAGACCGAACAGGCGCAAACCTTCCTGGACCTCGCAAGCGAAACCTTGGACATGGATGCGCTCCTGCCCATGGACCCAAGCATCCGCAAAGCGCAACTGGATAACGGGCTGACCTACTACATCCGTCACAATACCGAACCGGCCAACCGCGCCACCCTGATGCTGGTCGTCAACGCCGGTTCCGTCCAGGAGGATGACGACCAGTTGGGACTGGCCCACTTTCTCGAACACATGATGTTCAACGGCACCGAGCGCTTCCCCAAACAGGCGCTGGTCGACTACTTCGAAAGCATCGGTATGTCCTTCGGGGGGGATGTGAACGCCTACACATCCTACGAAGAGACCGTCTACTTCCTGGAGTTTCCCACCGATGACGAAGCGATCATCAACACCGCATTCCAGGTGATCGAGGACTGGGCCGGCCGCGCCACCATCTCCGATGAGGAAGTAGACAAAGAACGCGGCGTCATCTTCGAAGAGGAACGCCTGCGAAACCAAAGCGTCTTTGGCCGCCTGAACAAGCAGCTGATCCCCTTCCTGCTGGGCGAATCCCGCTACGCTGAGCGCAGCCCAATCGGCGATCTGGAAATCATCCGCAACGCGCCGGCGGCAACGTTGCGCCGTTTCTACCGTGACTGGTACCGGCCCGATCTGATGGCGG
This sequence comes from Caldilineaceae bacterium, assembly GCA_028819675.1. Next base: position 27,252 of record JAPPKT010000403.1, read on the forward strand.
TGATCGCAGTGGGCGATATCGATGCGGACGCCATGGAAACGAAAATTATCGAGCACTTCAGCAACTTGCCGGCACCGCAGAGTCCCCGGGCCCGGCTCACATATTCTGTGCCCGATCATAGCGATACACGCTATCTGATCTTCACAGATCCCGAAATGCCGCTGACATTTGCCCAGATCAACTACAAACTGCCCGCCGGCGATCCGGGCACCCTCGCTGCCTACACGGACACCATCATCGGCCGCCTGTTCTACATGATGCTGAACTACCGGCTCAACGATATCGCCAGAGAAGCCGATTCCCCCTTTCTGGGCGCTTTCGTAACCGAAGGCCAGCTGGTGCGAGGTGTCTATTCCCAGGATGTCGCCGTCCAGGCGCGCCCGGGCGAGATTCTCTCTGGCCTGGGCGCGGCCCTGACCGAAATAGAACGGGTGCGCCGCCACGGCTTCACCGCCGCCGAACTGGAGCGGGCCGGATCTGAACTGTTGAACGCCTACGAGCGTCCATTCAATGACCGCGAAAACCTGGACAGCCACACCCTGGCCAGAGAGTACAGCCGCAACTTCCTGCAGAACGAGCCCGTCCCCGGCATCGCCTTCGAGTATCGACTGGTAGAACGGCTGCTGCCGCAGATCACGCCCGCCGAAGTTAACCGGCTGGCGGATCAGTACGTGGGTACGGGCAATCGCTCCGTGCTCATCATCGGCCCGGAGCGGGAGGCCGGCAGCCTGCCCAGCCAGGAAGAACTGGCCGTCGCCATCGAGGCGGTACAGGCCAAACGGATCGATCCCTACCATGATATCGAAGCCGTCACAACCCTCCTGACCGGCATCCCGCAACCGGCGGATATCATCTCGCGGCAGACCGACGAAACCTACGACATCACCGACCTGGCCCTCGCCAACGGCGTGCGGGTACTGCTTAAGCCGACCGCGTTCAGGGAAGAAGAAGTGCTGTTCAGCGCCACCAGCCCCGGCGGCTCCTCACTGGTCACCGATGAGGACTACCCGGAAGCGCACTTCATCAACAACATCATCTACCAGAGCGGCATCGGCGACGTCAGCTACGCGGCGCTGCAGCGGCTTCTGGCCGAGCGGTCGGTAGGAGTCACCCCCTTCATCAACGAGCTGGAGGAGGGATTCTACGGTCAGGCCGGCAAAGACCACGTGGAAACACTTTTCCAGCTCGTCTATCTCTACGGCACTGCGCCCCGCGCAGACGAGGACGCCTTTGCCACGGTCAAGGACCAGACCACCGAAGCCCTGCGCAACCGCGACCTCATGCCGTACGTCGTGTTGATGGATGCCGTCACCGAAGCCCGTTACGGCAAGTCGATCCGCCACGCCGCCCCGACGCTGGAGATGATCGAATCACTCGACCTGGAGCGGGCCTTCTCCATCTACCAGGAGCGCTTCGCCGACTTCAGCGATTTCACATTCCTCTTTGTCGGCAACTTCGACGTCGAGCAGATGGTCGAATGGTCGCAGATATACCTGGGCAATCTGCCGTCACTGCATCGCGTCGAGACCTGGCGGGACGTGGCCCCGGACCCGCCGGCGGGCATCGTCGAACTGCCGGTCTACCGCGGACAGGAGGAGCAGAGCTTCACCGAGATCCTGTTTACCGGCCCCGGCGAAGATACGCTGGAAAACCGTCTGCGCCTGCGCATGTTGGAGACGGTTCTGGACATTCTGATGCGCGAAGAGCTGCGAGAGGAGCGCAGCGGCGTATACGCATCGAGCGTATACGCCTCGATGAAACCCGAGCCCGACGGCCTCTACGAAATCAACTTCTTCTTCGGCAGCGATCCGGACCGGGCGCAGGAGTTGGTGGATCTCCTTTTCGGACTGATCGCAAAGCTGCAGACGGACGGCCCCAGGGAAGACCTGCTGGCAAAGGCCAAGGCGCAGATCATACATCGGCGCGAGGAACAACTGGAGCAAAATCGTTACTGGCAGCATGTTTTGGAGCACTACACCACGGAAGAGGATGTCGATCTGGCTGCCTATGTCGATCTGGAAACCGTAAAAAGCCGGGTAGAGGCCGTGACCGCCGTCGACATCCAGGCGCTGGCCGCAGCATTCCTGCCACTGGAGCGATACATTCTCGTGTCGCTATATCCCGAGGACTTCGAACAATAGCACCTTGCCGCGCAGGTGAGCGGCGGGTGGAAGCGCTGCATCCGCTCGCCGCTCAACAGGGCCTGACGCGCAGGTACAGCGGCCCGCCAACTTTCAAATGCACCAGGGATCGTTGACGTTTGTCAGAACAGCGATTTGCGCGGAAAAAAGCAGTTCCCCGCGCCGAGTAAGCGAACTGGTTGAGTCGAGGCAGGGGATGTGTGTAAGGTGAAAAGAATCTTGGGGATTGCGGGCTGGATTCTGTTGGGCGCTGTGGTGGGGGGCGTTGTGGGCTACTTAATGGGGTTAACAGAGGAGGAACTGAGTGAGACGCCGGTTGTGGTGACGGCGACTCTGGTTGATCGTAACGGTTCTGGCGAGTTGGTGCCGAGAGTGGTGGTAAAAAACTATGGCATAGCCATCAGTTCGGGGCCTGGGGCCGTTTATGACATTGTTGGGCATGCCCTCATGGGGTGCGAGTATAGGATAGTGGGGCGGAATCCGGCGGGTGACTGGTGGAAGATCGTCTTTGTGGACAATGAGGGTGAGGAGGCGTATGGATGGTTGTATGCGCCATTCGAGAAGGCTGTGAATGCCGAAAGGGTTGAGGTAGTGGAGGTCCCGCCGACGCCGACGTTTGAGATCTTGTCAACCATTACGCCACAGTCAACCTTGATTCCAACGCCGACATTTACGCCGGATTCTGGTTGAGTCCCGGTAATCTCCGCAGGTGATTGACGCCTGCCCGTCAGGGCATTTCGTCGCTACACCCCGATGGTCGCAAATGTGCCGCCAAACTGTCTGATTGCAGGTGCGGCCGGGCAGTCTGCAGGTTGGGCATGTGGCGCTTCGCGCCGGCGCGCACCGACTCCGGCCAGGCGCCACCAAAGCGCGCCGCGCCAGCTGTGCCGGACCATGCCCTCCTATCCTGATCCTGCTTTTCTCTGGGGAATCGGTCCTTTCTTGATTTTTCGGGCCAGGAACTCCCTGAGGCAGTGTTTCACGGCCCTCCGCGGACAACCTGTAGGGGCACCCCTTGTGGATGCCCTCTTGCGGACTCCACGAATCAAAAAAGGTGTTCTCCGCGCCCCTCCGCGTCCTCCGCGGAAAAAAGCAGTTCTCCGCGGACAAAAGGTGTTCTCTGTGCTCCTCCGTGTCCCTCCGTGGAAAAAAGCAGTTCTCCACGGACAAAACAGACGTGGCAGTGCCAACAGGATTCCTCACGGCGTCGTCGCGGGCGGTTCCTTACTCGGCGTCTCGCCCCTGGGCATCCGGTAGCCGACGCGGGGCTCGGTGAATATGTAGGCGGAGTTGTCGGCGTCGTCGCCCAGTTTTCGGCGCAGCCGCTGGACCACGGTGCGCACCAGCCCCGCATCGCCGGAGTTCCCCGGCCCCCAGACCCGTTGCAGCAGCTGCTCGTGGGTCACCACCATGCCGGCGCTCAGCGAAAGTCCCACCAGCACGTCGTACTCCGTGACGCTCAACCGGACCTCCCGCCCGGCGGCGGTCACCCGGCGCTCGACGTAGTTGACGGCCAGATCGCCCAGCACGTACGGTTCGGTGGGCAACTCCCGCTCCGGTGTGGTCCGGCGTCGCAGGGCTGCCCCGACCCGGGCCGCCAGCTCGGTGGGCGAGAAGGGCTTGACCACGTAGTCGTCGGCCCCCCGCTCGAAGGCCTTGGCGATGCTGCCATCCTCACCGTAGACGGAGAGGATGATGACCGGCACGTCGGCTGTCGCCAGGATGTCCTCCATCAGCGCGATGCCGTCGCTTCCGGGCAGCACCAGGTCGAGGAGGGCCAGGTGGGGCCTCTCCTCCTCCATGAGCCGGAGCGCCTCCTCCGGGTCGCCGGTCACGATCGACGTGTAGCCTGATTTGGAGAGGGCGTCCCGAACGTAGCGAAGCATATGCGGGTCGTCGTCCACCACCAGGACCCGCGGCTGCTCCCGCATCTCCCGCCGGCGCATCCGGGAGGCGGGCTGCGCCGGCGCGGTCGGGGCCGCCGCCGGAATGGTGAAGGAGAACCGGCTTCCCAGGCCCGCGCCTTCGCTCTCGGCCCAGATGCGCCCCCCGTGGGCCTCCACGACCCCCTTGCAGATGGCCAAACCCAGGCCGGTGTCGCCGCCTTCGTCCTCGCCCTCGGCCTGGGAGAACTTGCGGAACAGCCGCGGCAGGCGCTCGGCCGGTATGCCCCGGCCCTCGTCCGTCACCGAAAAGAGGACGTGGACCCCCTCCCGCGCGACCTGCACCCGGATGGGAGACGCCTCGGGGGAGTAGCGGGCCGCGTTGGCGAGGAGGTTGGTCAGCACCTGCACGACGCGCCTGCGGTCCGCCATGACCAGGGGCAGGTCTGGCGCCAGGTCGATGTGGAAGTTGCTCCGGCCCCCGCCGCTCAGGAAGCGGTTTCTGGCCTGGTCCACCAGGACCGCGACGTCGGCAGGTTCGGGGGCCACCGGCAACGTGCCGGTCTCGATGCGGGCCACGTCCAGCAGGTCGTTGATGAGGCCGATCATGTGGTCGGTCTGGTCGTCGATGATGCGGTGGAACTGGCGCATCTCCGGGAAACCCAGGTGGGTCGATTCGTCCATCAGGACGGTGGTGGAGCCCTTGATGGAGGTCAGGGGGGTGCGCAGCTCGTGGCTGACCATGCCCAGGAACTCGGCGCGCAGCCGCTCCATCTCCTCCAGGGGCATCATGTCCTGCATCGTCACGACGAAGGTCTCGAGCTCGCCGTCGTCGGCGCGGATGGGCGTGGCGTTGATCAGAATGGTGGCGGTCCGCCCGTCCGGCACGGTCAGGACGATCTCCTCGGCGCGCACCGTCTCCCCGGCGCGCAACGCCTGGGCTAGGGGAAGATCCTTCAGGGAGACCTCGGACCCGTCCCCGCGGCGTACGGTCACGATTTCGAGGAGATGGGCAACGGCCTGGTCCGGATCGAGCAGGCCGTCGACGATCCTCTGCGCCTCCCGGTTGAAGGAGACCAGGGCGCCGGTGGTGGCGTCCAGGACCGCCATGCCCACCGGCGAGGTGTTGATGAGGGTCTCCAGGTCGATCCTGGCGCGCTGCTCTTCGCGGTAGCGGCGGGCGTTGGCGATGACGAGCGCGGCCTGGCAAGCAAACATGACCAGGGTCTCCTCGTCTTCGGCGCTGAACGCTTTTCCGGCCCCTGTCTCGGCGAGAAAGATGTTGCCGACGCGTTCACCGCCGTGGTGGATAGGCGCGGCCAGGAAGGAGAGCGGGATATGCGCGCCGCCGGGCAGGGGCGGTTCGGGCAGGTTGAACTCTCTGATGTGTCCGATGAGGTCGGGAAGGCGGAGTGGTTCGGGGATATTGCCGAGGTGTTCGAAGAGAGTCAGTGCATCGGGCAGGTCCCACATGGCCTGGGCTTCCTGTGGAGTCAGGCCGGAGGAGAGAAAGTCATCGATCTGTCCCCTATCGTCGAGGAGTGTGAGTGTGCCGAAACGGGCGCCTGTGAGAGAGCGGGCGGAGTCGAGGACGCTTTGCAGGACGTCGTCGAAGTCGAGGCTCTCGTTGATGCGCAGGCTGGCCTCGCTCAGCCTGGACAGCCGCTCTCTGAACACTTTGTCCTCCCGTTCCGGTTCGTTGGTCTGCTGCATTGCCTGCCTCCCTCCTTGGCGGTGAAATCGGGCCGTACAGCCCGATCATACCCTTTCTGGCGAAATTGAGACAATTCTGACACGCAAAAAACGACCGCGGCAGGTTGAGTTGACGCGAATTTGACGGATGAGTGGGATATAATTGGGAGGCAGTCCATCCAAAGAGGAGCAATACGCGCTCGCTGTTTACGTACAAAACCCCCCGAATTTCGTCGTATAGCCGTGGCGCCGCGCAAGCCCCGTTCACACAGCCCCCACCAACAGGGTGCAGTACATCGTTCGCATTCCGCTTCGCAACGCGAACGGCTTCAGTAGCGATTTCTCTGCCCCGAAGATCGCTGCTCCGTGTTCCTCCGTGGAAAAAAGCAGTTCTCCACGGACGAAAAAGGGGTTCTTCGTGTCTCTTCGCGTCCCTTCGCGGAAAAAAGCAGTTCTCCGCGCCGCTCCGCGTCCTCCGCGGACAAAAAGGTGTCCTTACCGGCCAGCCCTCTGTGCGCGTAAGCGTTAACCCTGGGGAGATCCTTCTGTTATACGTCCGTAAAGTAGCCAGTGGAACGGAGGGCGGCCGGGTTGCGAGAAAATGAATAGTGAAAGGGGAGAGGGATGACAAAACAGCATGATTAGAAAATGACCCGGGAACTGCGCTACAGCAAAGGAGGGAGGCAATGAGTACGGCAAAGACGGCGCTGGCGATGAACTGGTGGCTGCCCTTCGTTCGCGGGATTCTGCTTGTCCTGTTCGGCGTGATCATGCTTTTCATGGGTCGAGGCGCCACCTTGATCGCAGCGATTCAGCTCCTGGGAGCCTACTGGCTGGCGGGAGGCGTGCTCGATCTGTTCGAGAGCGTGCTCGGCCAGTCCGAAGGCAGTAGCGTGCGCATGGCCGTCAGCGCACTGGTCAGCATCCTGGCCGGTTTTCTGGTCCTGAGCTACCCCGTCATCAGCGGCATTCTGGCGAGCACCTATCTGACTCTGTTCATGGGAATTGCAGCGGTCGTTGCAGGGGCGGCCCATCTCTTCTCGCGCAGCGGCAGGAAACGCTCATTGCCGGGGGTCGTTTTGGGCGTGTTCTACGTCATCTTTGGCGCCGCCGTCATCTTCAACCCGCTTATTACCCAGGCGGTGATTGTCCTGCTGCTGCCGTTCTGGGCATTGCTGGCCGGCGGGTCTGCCATCGCCGTAGGCGTCAAAATACGCATACAAGGAGGGTAACGATGCGACTACTCTTGATTCTGCTTCCTCTTGTTCTTTCAGGCTGCGGCGCCCTGCGCGGCGCCGACCTGTACCATCCGCCCTTGACACCGGTAGCCGAGCGGACCTATGACGAGTGGCTGGAACTTTCGGAGGATATCTCTTACGACGACCTGACGGGGTATTGGGATAGCCATCTCGATGCAGTCGTCAACTACAGGGGCCGGATCCTCGAAGTCTTTGCAACGACCGATGATACACGGTTTCGCGTTGCAGTGACCTATGACGAGGCCTGGCAGGACGAAATCTTCCTGCGGCTTAAACAGACGGAGGCCGGTATCTCGAAAGGCGACGTGATCTCATTTGTGGGTCGTGTAAACGGCCTAGTGACCTATCAATCGGTTCTCGGCCGGGAACTGACGATCCCGGACATCACAATATACGCGCTTCAAGTCGAATAGACGGTTGCCTTTCTTATAGTGCATCACATTGTGCAGGTGAATTCTGACTGAGTCTCCGATAATCGCATTCCGGCCAGCCTGCTGTGCGTGCGAGCGTGTACCCGGGCTATGTCGCGCCGGCCAAAGCGTACGGACATACCTGTGGAACAGCGGGCGGCCGGGCTCGCTCTAATGAGGAGGATGACCGGATGGAATACGCCTTACGACGTCCTGCCCCTGTAGTGGCGAAAGAGGCCTTGATTCGCGCCTTGCGCGATGGTGACAGGGATGTGCTGGAGTACGACGAGCGCGTTCTTCACGTCTGCGAAGCTCTAAGACGGGTCGACTATGCCTGTGTGGCCTGTAACGGCCTTGTACGCAAACGCTCCGCGCCTGGTGGTTCGGGGCGATTTCAATTCTGGCATCAGAATCCTGAGGACAGATCCTGTGTTGATACCAGTCGTCATGAGAGTTTCGACGCTGCATATTGCCAGGAAACCGACGACGATCCAGGCCGTGGCACATTCGATTTTCAGGCATGGCTTGATGAGCCAGCCGATCCCATCATATAGGGACATCAACCGGCCCAAAGTTGACCGCAGGGGTGAAGCGGGTGCAACTGCCGGACACGGCGGCAGCCCGCCGTCTGTACCGGGGTCTGCGGCAGGTGTTACAGGAGTTCCGAAAATCGCAGGCCGGTGAAGGACCGGATGTTGTCGGTGGCGGGTGTGAGGCGAAAGGTGACGCATAAGCGTGAAGAGGATTGTGACGATCTGGCGCGAGAAATAAGGCGAGGTTGCGAGTAAGACGAACCGTCCGGCCAGCCTGCTGTGCGCATCCCGAGCGTGTACCCGGGTCATGTCGAGCCGGCCAAAGCGTACAGACATACCTGTGGAACGGCAGGCGGCCGGGGCGGTAGTAATGAGGCGGGGGAGCCTTACCTCCCTCGCCTTTGCTTCGATCTGACAGAGGGCCATGAATGACAACGGTGATGCAAAGAATCTGAAAGCGTTAGGCATTCTGGGATCCCTTTTTGTCAAAGGTGGTTCTCAGGCAGGTGTTGCAGACGCGTTGCCTGTCAATACGCCGTCGCCGACTGTCCTTGCCCTGAAGCCCGTCAGAAGACAAACGCCGGCTTTCACAATAGACCAGGCTTGCACACCGATTCCGACCTGGACATCTGCACCATCCGTAGAAACGCCAACTGATGTAATTCCGACAGCGACAAAGATCCCGCCAGCGCCTGTCCCGGTTGCTACTTGAACTCGCACGCCGGCCCAGGCCTCGCCCAGTGAAGCGATACCTGTTTGCGCTATTGAGAATGTGCCGGAGCCACCTTTGGCGCCGCGTCGACGAGTCTGGAATTGAACCTGTAGAACCAGACTGGCCGTTCTTTCTCGACTGAAACCTCAGACATAAGCTCTCCTGTTAAGAAACCCCGGCCTGGCCTGCTTTCCCTGCTCCCGACGGCGGGAAGGCGGCCAGGCTTACCACTTGAACCCTTAACTACAATTTGCTTTCATGACCATTACCTCTAGCTTCTCACACTGATTCCTCGCCCCGGCCAGCCTGCTGTGTGCAACCCGACGCGTGTACCAGAACTGACGGCTGGCAAGCCTATAGCATTAATCCACCTGTGGAACGGCAGAAGGCCGGGTAAGCGTGGCACGAATCAATATAATCCCTCAAACATACCATTCTATTGTGTGACTGCAGGTGCAGCCGGGCAGTGTGCGGGTTGGGCATGTGGCGCTTCGCGCCGGCGCGCGCCAGGCGCGACCCGAAACTTGTAGGCTGCCGTGTGTCGACGTCGTTTCCTGACCATTGAACTGGCCCTCCACGTGCTTGGTGATCTGCTCCATTATACACCTTAGCTCGTGGTTCAGTTTTTGGGGCCCACTTCAACCCAGCCATCGACGTCGACAGCGCGCACTTCGTGTAGTCAATCAAAACCCCCAACACCAAAACTCAACCGCAAAAACTTTATACACAACACAGACCGCATCGGCAGCCGAAGGCTCCGGTCAGGTCAGCCCGAACGGGCCAGCTGTCCGGCAGGTGAGGCTGCGCCACCGGCTTGCCCAAAATCTGTCAGAGGCGAAGTTGACGCCGTATGGCCCATCTTTCCGGCTCAGGCAACCCGCCGGCCCCTACGCCAGCCACTTCGCCGCACGCCCCGCCTCTTCCGAGCGCGTATAGACCTCGACCATGCGCGCCGTCTTCCATCTTCCCTGCGCCATAATCTCATGCGTGGGCGCGCCGGCCGCGGCCATGCGCCGCGCCATGCCCACGCGCCCCGAATGCCCGGAAAAACCCTGCCCCAGCCCAGCCACCG
>JAPPKT010000409.1 GCA_028819675.1 Caldilineaceae bacterium
TTCAGATGATCGACCTGCCGCGCCGCTGTGTGAACGTCCATCGTTGGAGACGGCTTGCCGCGCCCAGGGGATGATGTTGGCGACTCATCGCATGGTAAGCTTCGGGCCCACATACACGACATGAACCCTCTCGCCGTGTCGGGGCGGCCAAGAGAAGTGCAGCCGGAGGGTCATGTGGCGCTCCTTCCCGTGCCAAGGACAGAAGCGGGTAATGCCCGGAAGGTCTGGATCGCGGAACGTAAGCCTGCGGCGAAAGTCGCGTATCTCCTCCGTCGAGGAATTGGAGAACAACGCATTCCGTCCCACGAAGTACTGTTGATAGATAATTTGACCCTCCGCAGTGAAGTTGTCGCCCGGAGCAACCTCACGGGCCAATCTGTCCAGCACGTGAAGCAGGTGGAGGATGCGATCGGAGGAACTGCGGTTGAAAGGGACACCCGATAGCGGTACGAAGCCATCGCTGGCAAATCGCAGCGCGTCGAACCGTTTCGCTGCTGTCAGAGCAAGTTCTCCCCAGGTACGCACGGGAACTGCAGCACTCTGGAGGTGTCGCTCCAACGAGTCTACTTCCCACCAGTTCTTGATAGAGACAGTCAGATCGATCAGGTCTTCGGCTTCGCGTCGCCACGCCACCTCCAAAGGTGTAGTGTCCCAGTCGGACGGTGAAACTCCGATCAGAGCTGAATCGATGCCGTGCAAAGACCGGAACGCGGCTTCACCCGGCGCACAGTCGGTGACGATACGTCCCCGACACTCCAACCAGTCGGCCGGATTGTGGCTTCGAAGGTCGTCCCAGAAGGGGCCGGCCTTGAGCAGCCAGAGCAGCGCTGCACGCTGTTCGTTTCGATTTAGACGAGAGAGCGCTTGCTGCATGCTCACATCGCGCAACGGCGCAACTTGCAGCAGGCCGCGATTGCAATGGACCTCGCGTCCGAATCGCCGCGCTGTGTTACGCAGCGTCATTAGTGTTCGCAACGCGGCACGAAACGAACTGATGTCCTCGAATTGACCGTGAAAGGATAGATCATTGGCCAGCAGTTCCATCAACTCCACCCGGCGAAGTAGTTGGTGTCCTTGTCGAATTGATCAAAGAAGCCATCCGGCCATGCGTCGACATTACCATCGTCATCTAGCATCGGGCTCTGAACTTGGGCGACTCCGTTACGCTCCGCCAGGGGTCTTGGTGCAAAAAAGTGCAGTGCGGCATCATTTGCATTCAGGGTGTTCTGCTTCACTGCGCGCCGTACACCGTTCAGTACGTGATCGCTGTGGGTCTCCAGAATTACCTGGACGCCGGCTGAGGCAACTTCGGCGAGGAACCGACCCATTGCCGCCTGGCCGGCAGGATGCAGGTGTACCTCCGGATTCTCGATGAGCAGAACACCGTCCGATTCTGCCGATAGTGCTGCAACTACAATAGGCAAAACCTGCGTCAGTCCAAAACCGGTGTGAAGCGGGCGATGAAAGTCCATGTCTCTCGAGGTGCGCAGTCCCAACGTCACAGCGTTTGCCTGCGGGATCTTCTGGAGGTCCAACTCGCAACCGGTAAAGAACCCGTTCATCCTTGCTTCGACCTGGCGCAGCAGGGTAGGCGGAACACCGGCAACGACCAACTGGTCGAGCACTCGGCTGTCTCCGCCGAAGTGAAGCATGCTTACCGCATGTTCGCCGCGCGCGCCCACGTCACCCGGAGCATGCACGGACTCCAACGGGTAGGTCTCTCGCGGTCCCTCGCGCTCGGCAGAGAGGTACGCAAGTCCATGCAGCATGCCACCCGGTGATGCCAAATTGACAGCGTCGCTCAATTCGTGGTTCTGCCACGGGTAGAGCTGGTACAGTGAGTATTCCTTGCTAGCTGGATCAGATGAAATAGAAGCGTAAGCGCCGCTCGATTGAAACTCCAATTCCACCCCTCGGGCAGCCACACGGGTCACCTCCATTGACATCTCCGCTGGCTCCCCGAAGAACTCCCACCGACAACTATAATCCTCGGTTGCCAAGGCGATTTCACAGGAACGCCGAGCGTGCTGATCCACCACGTCGGCGACAGTCCCCAACTTGATCGAGTGTCCGTTGAGCAAGAGCCGCCGTGACCACTCATGATCGCGCATGGTCTGATGCAGTAACACCAAAGCCTGAAGCAGAGATGATTTGCCAGATGCGTTGGATCCGGACAGAAGAGTTAACGGTCGGAGCGGCAGCTTTAGGATCTCAAAGCACTTGAAGTGGCCGAGGTCAATCCCGGTGAGCACCGAGTATTTCCTCCAACATGTGCGTTGCCCTCTCGAATCGAAACGAGACTCGCTTCCTGTCATTGGTTCCGTAGGTGATCGCGGTGTTGAATTCCTCATCCGACAGCAACTCATAGTAAGCAGTTCGAAGACTCTCAGCAGCCGCCTTCACCCGGGTCTCAGTGTAGTACGACAGGCCCGTCGACATTACGTCCCACAGGGATGCGTTCAGCACGCTTCGTCGCGATTGACCGGGCGCATATTTTCTGAACGCGTGACGTTCGAACAAGACGAAGTTATTGCTCAGAGTCGTCTGTAGGTCGCCCGCTAACTGTTGTATTTCGTTTGCACTCATCCGATTCATGATCTGCAGGGACTGGGCCAGAAACTCATCCATTTCGTTGCCGCGGTAGGAGTCGACGTCAAGAATTCGGAATGCGCAGAATCGATTGACGAATTCGCGGTCGCGCATGGTTTTGGTATTCAGACTGCTACCTGTTGCTTGTAGAAACAGATCAGTTCTCGCCGCTTCCTTGAGAAACCGTGTCGCCGGACCCATGAAGAGGCTATTTCTCATTTGCTGGCGGCTCAGAGGGATTCCACCGTTGACGCGCTCGAATATGTCAAGGCGAGCACGTTCCGGTACCTTCGAGTCAATGACATAACAGATCAGATTGCAGTCTTCGATGCGATTCTGAAGCTTCGGAGACAATTCCGTGAATGTCTTTCCGTTGAGTTCGGGGCGGTCAGAAAGTTGAAGCTTCAATTTGCCGTTTACGAAGCGGTCGAACGTAGACAGACGCTGTAGCCCGTCGACGACCACCATCCTACCCTCATCGTCCTCGGCGAGGTAGATCACGGGTAGCGGGATTCTCATCACAACCGATTCAATGAGCTTGCTCTGCTTATCCTCCGGCCATATGAAATCCCGTTGGAAGTCTGGATCCATGACATAGCGGCGATCTCGGATACGGCGAATGATGTCATATATTGTGCGATTGTCATTGCGGATAAGCACCTCTTCCAACGGGTAGTCACCCCAAGAGGGGTCATTTTTGTCCAAGCCTTCCGGCTCTTCGAAGTCGATATCCGGAGTGATTCTAGATTCTGGTAACGGCATTGTCCCTTCCTTTCTATGCTAGCCGGCTGCGGAAGGACGTCAGCCGGACTATGCTACGAAGCGCAGCCGCCGAAAGGGCTGAGTACATTCACAAGCGAACGAGCACGTCGGCGGAGCATGTCATGCAGAGAGCTACTCCAATGTGAGGTATGCGGCACATCGAGTCAACGTACGTGGACAGGATTGACGGTGCGGACCGGGGATGAAAGGATGTAGGGCGCTTGTTGCAGTTGAGCGGCTCCGGTAGTCTCCCGCCATGCCCGAGTTCTCCTTTCCCCTTCGCACCATTCACCTGGACTTTCACACCGGCCCGGAGGTGCCCGGAGTGGGCGCCGACTTCGATGCCGAGCGGTTCGCGCGCACCTTCAAGGAAGCGCACGTGGACAGCGTGACCGTGTTCGGCACCTGCCATCACGGCCACGGCTACTACCACACCGAGCACCCCTGCCGGCACCCCAACCTGGCGCCCGGCCTGGACCTGACCGGGTCGCAGATCGAAGCCCTGCACCGCGCCGGGATTCGCGCGCCGATCTACATCTCCGGCCAGATCAACGAGTACGCGGCCAACACCCATCCCGAGTGGCTGGCGGTGCAGCCGGACGGTCGCCACGCCAAGCTGATGCCGCGCGACTTCTCGCCCGACCAGGATCAGGCCCTGCACGCCGGCTGGCAGGTACTGGACATGTCCAGCCCCTACCAGGACTACCTCGCCGAGCAGATCGAGGAGGTACTGGCCCTGTACTCGCCGGTGGACGGCATCTTCCTGGACATGTGCTGGGACCAGCCGAGCGTATCGCGCTGGGCGGTGGCCGGGATGACGAAGCGCAACCTGGACCCGCGCAGCGCCGAGCACCGCGACCGCTACGCGCGCGAGGTGGCGCTGGCCTACATGGAGCGGTTCTCGGCGATGGTGGAGCAGGCGGGACGGGGCGCGGACCACTTCGGCATCTGGTACAACTCGCGTCCCAAGACGAACCTGCACGTGGAGAAGAAGTACCTGCGGCGGGTGGAGATCGAGGCGCTGCCCACCGGCGGCTGGGGCTACGCCTACTTCCCCTACGTGGCCCGCTACGTGCGTCCGCTCGGCCTGCCGACGCTGACCCACACCGGGCGCTTCTTCAAGAGCTGGGGCGACAATGCCGGCCTCAAGCCGGCGGCGGCGCTCAAGTACGAGTGCTGCCAGGCGCTCAGCCAGGGCATGACCGGCGG
>JAPPKT010000025.1 GCA_028819675.1 Caldilineaceae bacterium
GGGGGGGGCCCCCCCCCCCCCAACGCCCCCCCTAAACCTCCCGCCGCAGCGAGTGGGTGGGCAATTCAACCTTGGCGACCCGCGGCGACCAGAACTTCCCCCGCATCATGACACGTCCCGAGTATGTGCCAGCGCAGGCAAAGGCAGGCGAGGCAGCTCCCATTTATCTCTAACGTTCACCGCCATGACCATCGAGAGCCCGCCACAGAAATACTGACGGTGCATTCCGCCCAGGCAGACCGTACACAGTGCACACAGAACATGGCTTAGTAGCTACAGAGACTCTTTGAAACCAACAGAAAAAGGGTTGGCAATAACCGGTTTAGGGCCTGCCAAGTGAATCGCCATCGCTGCCGGCCCGCACACGCAGCAGCAACGCCACCGGCAAGGACAGCGCCACCGCCACCCACAGCACCGTGAATACATGGCTTAGCGCTCCCGTCAGAGCAAGATTGAGCGAATGCAGAAGGCTGTCAGCCACCGGCAGATTCTCGCTGCCGGGCCCGGCAACCGTCTCCTTCAACACCTGCGCCGCGGCCGTATCCACCAGCGCCCGGGGGTCCTCCTTCACCGAACTGAACAGCCCTTCCGGGAGAACGCTTCTGACGTTATCGGGAACCAGCGCGTCCACGCCCGTGCGAAAGCTCTGCAACATCACCACGCCGGTTGCGGCCAGACCTACCATGCCGCCCAGCGAGCGGCTGAACTGCAGCGCGGCCGTGGCACTTCCAACGTGCCGGAACGCCACACCGTTCTGCACAGCCACCGAAAGGGTGGCTACAACCGCGCCGAACCCCAGCGCCGCGATGATGAGAAAGAGCTGACTGAAGAGGACCGGCATGCGCTGAGCAAGACCGCCGCCGTCGCCCAGGATGGAGAAAAGGTACATGCCCCCCGCCATGAGCGCAGTGCCGGCCACCGCATGGATCCGGTAGTGGCCTCCGGTCCTTGAGAGCAGCTGACCGGCCACTATCGCGCCCAGCACAATCCCCAGCAGCATCGGCATGAGCATCGTGCCCGCCTGCGTCGCCGACACGCCCAGAGCCAGTTGGAAGTAGAGCGGCAGAAACAGCACGAACGCGTGCAGCGCCGCGCTCGTCAAGAGCGTTACAACTACGGCCACCGCCACCGCGCGATTCCGATAAATCCCCAGCGGCATAATCGGCGACCTGGACCTGGATTCAATGGCAACGAAAAGCGCGGCCGTCGCCAGCCCGAACGCCAGCAGACCGATAGCCTGGGGCGCATACCAGGCATACGAAACCTCGGCGGACGACAGCGCCACCGCCACCGCGGTTACGGTCAGTGCCAGCGCCGCCATGCCGGGATAATCCAGTTCCCACTGCCGGGGAAGCGAGTGCGGTCCGGGAAAACGCCGCACCGTCACCAGCAGCACGGGCAGGCCGGCCAGCGCGATGAACAGAAAGGTGTAATGCCAGGAGAGCCATTCGGCAACCAAAACACCCATGACCGGCCCCACCACCGTCGCGACCGCGTACACGGCGCCCAGAATGCCATGAAATTTCCCCCGGTCCTCGGGCGGAAAAAGATCGGCGATGGACACGTAACAGCAGGTCATTATCGCGCCGCCGCCCAGACCCTGTACTGCGCGAAAGCCGGTGACCTGATTCATTGACCCGCTGAATCCCACCAGCGCCGAGCCGGCAATGAATAGCGTGATGCCCGCGATTAGGAACGCCCGCCGGCCATAGATGTCGCTGAGCCGGCCTACGATGGGGTAGACGACCGTCGCAGCCACCAGGTATGAGGAGGAAGGCCATGTGTAGCGGTCGAATCCGCCCAGGTCGGCGACGATAAGTGGCACGATGCTTGCCACCACGGTCTGGGCCAGCGCCGCCAGAAACATCGCCAGTCCGACGCAGACCATCGGCAGCGTGACCTGCCGCTGCGCCGGCGAACGGGCCTCTTCCCACGCGGCCGCACGGACCCGGGAACCGTCGTCGCGCGCGCCGCTGCCGTTCACCCGGCACTTCTCCGCGACGGGCGCATGCGCAGGGCCAGCCGGTACGCCCGGTACCCGCACCGCGACAGCGCCTCAAAACCGGACCCGTCACCCGGAAAGCGCGCCCGCGGCGGCAGAAACGCCCAGGAGTCCAACTCCACGATGGCGGTGAGCACCCGGCTCAGCAGCTCCCGCGACTGGCTCACCATCTCCGGGTCGCTCATCTCCAGCGCGCCGCAGCCGATGACCATCGGCATGAGGGTTCCCAGCATGTTCTGACGGTAGCTGCGCCAGCACGCTTCGCGGCTGTAGCTCTCCGCGCCAGCGCCGAGTACGATGGCGTGGTATTCGTCGAGGACGTCGCGCTCGATGCGGCGCCGGAGATCGCTGGTAACGCTGGTCCCCAAAAAGAAGGCAACGTCGTACATTCCGCAGCCGGTGCCGAAGCCCTGCCAGTCGATCACGGCCGGCTCCTCCCGGCCGCCGCCGAAAAGCATGTTGTCTGCCCGGTAGTCGCCGTGCACGACACTCTTCGGGCCGGCGGAGACCGCGGCGAAATGGGCGGGGATCCGGAACCCGAACGCCTCCGTCAGCCGCCGCGTTTCGGCGGAAAACAGATCGCCGAAACGTTCCAGCGCCGCCGGCAGGGTCAGCAGGTAGACCGTCTGCATGATGCGGCACTCCCCGGTAGTGAGGAAATCGCCGCAGGCGGACAGGGCAGGGTCGCGGGCAGCCTCCCAGAAGCGCCCGTGCAGCCCGGCAATTTCCCGGACGGCCTGACGCGCCCGCGTGGCGTCCATGCCGGCGCTTTGCGGTACTGCCTCCAAACCGCCCAGGTCTTCCAGCACGAGAACGAAGCGGTGGCTGCGTTCGTCGAAATCGCCATAGTAAAGAGCCGGCGCCCGCACGCAGCCCTGCCCTGCAACGTCCCGGTAAAACAGGTACTCCCGTCGGTGCAGCGACATCCACCTGGCGAACCGCAGAGCCAGGGCATTGGCGCCGGGCAGCTTGACGATGACCGAAGCCGGATCGGCTGCTCCGCCGTCGCTGACGGTCAGACGGCACCGATAGAGTCTGCCCAGCGCATTGACCACGTCCGACAGCCTCTCGACCTCGACCGCGGCGATTTCCGCGGCAGCGGAAACCCCGCCGGCGGCCAGCGCCTGCCGCATCCATTCGGCGGTGATTTCGCCGGCGTCGCTGATGAGTGGAATCTGCTGTCCTTCCATCGCTTCCCCGCCCAAGGACCAACCCGGAACCGGCTGCCGAAGCGCGCGCCGGCAGCCGGTCAATCTCCTCGACGATGCACCAGACGCATTCGCACCGAGTCATCCGGATGCGGCGCAGGTGACAGCTTGATTTTCAGCGGGCGTTCCGGCCGTTCCAGCTCCAGGTCGGCCTTGCGCACAATGGCCGCCAGGGTGAGTGCAATCTGCAACTCCGACAGTCCGCTGCCGATGCAGCGGTGCTGTCCCACGCCGAAGGGAGCGAACGCGCCGGGCTGTTTGTGTTCCGCCCGGCTCCGCGAGTAGCGCTCAATGTCGAACTGCTCGGGCTCAGGGAAATAGTCCGGCAGATGATGGCCCACCGTCGTGCCCAGCATAATCTCTGTGCCGGCGGGTACCCGGTAGCCCCCGAATTCGAACGAGTTGGATACGGTGCGCGTCAGGGCCGGCACGACCGGATACATCCGCAGCGTTTCCAGGGCGACGCGGTGCGTAACGTCCAGCTTGCGCATTCCCGCCGGCGTCGGCGACCCGTACTCCGCATACATATCGTCCACCTCCTCTCTCATACGCTCCAGAATCTCCGGATGCTTGAGGAGGGCGTAGAGCATGAAGGCGCAGACGCTGGCAGCCGTATCCATGCCCACCAGGTAGGGGGCAAGAACGTTCACGAGCAGGTCCGTCTCCGGCAGTAACTGCGGATTGGCCTGGTTCCCTTCCAGCAGCACGTCGACAAAGTCCGGCGGCTTACCCTCCCGCATTTCCGGCCGGTGCGCTTCCATGATCCGTTCGTAAAACGCCTGCATTCGCCGCCTGGCGCGCCGGTACTTCGGCAGGCGCTCCATCACTTTGGGCAAACGTTTCGTGATGTTTACCTGGATATTCATTTTCAGAAAATAGAGCAGATCATCGAAGTACTTTTCAGACGACAAGCCGGTGCAGAACATGCCAATCTGCTCGGTGATAATCTGCTGCATCGCGCGCTGAATCTCTATTGGCCGCCCCTGCGGCCACCCTTCGATCGCCCGCAGAGTAACGTCGTGCGCCAGGTCCAGATTGGACTCCAGCATCTTGGGCGAATATCCCTTGATTAGCAGCCGGCGCATGCGGATATGCTCCGGGCCGTCCATTGAGAGAAGAACGCGATGAGCGCCCAGTGCAGCCCCGAATTGATGGTACTGCTCCCAGGTACGGAAATGTGTGGCTGAAATTCGGTCCGCTAAGACGTTCGCTTCGGGGCCCACCAGAGCGACCCAGCGGAGATTCAAGGCCCGCACTCTGAAAATCGGCCCGTGCCGCTGGTATTCCCGGAGCAGGAAGCCGCGCAGGTCTCCCGCCATGCCAAAAACGTTGCCCAGCACAGGCAA
>JAPPKT010000390.1 GCA_028819675.1 Caldilineaceae bacterium
TGTTGGATCTGTTCGCGGACGGCTCGCTGCTGAGCGAGGGGCTGATCAGCCACCGCATTCAGCCGGACGACGTTGGAGAGACATACGAGATGCTGGTTGAGCGCCCGAACAGTTTCCTCGGTGTGCTGATCGAGTGGACGTCTTGACACAGGGCGACATCAAGTTGTAGGCCGAAACCAGGGTGTGCCGGACGGAGCCGAACAGGCGCGGGGGACTGCGTCCGCTAACAGCTATGGGAGTGATCTGTTTGGGGTTAAGCCTGGCACTGCGACAGTTCTGTGAGGGGTCGTCGCGCCGGCATCCACTAGCCCTTCAACGCGCCGATGGTCAGGCCGCGGATAAAGTACTGTTGGAACAGGAAGAAAATGATGACCGGCGGCACGGCCATCAGTACGCCGGAGGCCATGGCGATCGGGTAATCGTTGCGCCCGGTGCGCTCCATGCCGCGCAGCAGGGTCACGCCGACCTGGATGGGCATCAGTTTCAGATCGTTGATCACGGCCAGGGGCCACACGAAGTCATTCCACGTTGCCACGAAGGTGAAAGTCCCCAATGCCGCCAGCGCCGGTTTGGTCAGCGGCAGCGCGATCTGCCACCAGAGGCGGATCTCGCCGGCGCCGTCGATGCGCGCCTGGTCGAACAGCTCGGACGGCAGCGTCAACATGAACTGGCGGATGAGGAAGACCGCATAGGGTGACGCCAAACCAGGCAGGATCATGACCCAGTAGGTGTCATGCAGATTCAGCAGCAGCGTCAGCATGAAGGCCGGGATCAGCCTGGAGAAACCCGGCAGCATCATCGTGCTCAGCACCATCCAGAAGATGATGTCACGTCCTCGAAAGCGCTTGCGCGCGAAGGCGTAGCCGGCAGCCGCGCACAGCAGCAGCCCAAAGACCGTAACCGTGACGGAGACGAAGAGGCTATTGGCCAGCCAGCGCAGCACGGGAAATGTCGAACTCAACACGTGCTGATAGGACTCCAGGGTGGGCTCCTTCAACCACAGGCCAGGGGGAAGAGCCTGCGCCTGCTGGCCTTTCTTAAAGCTGGTCAGCACCATCCAGTAGAGGGGAAACCATGAGACGAGAGCCCAAAAGAGGAGCAGCAGCAGTGTGAAGTTACTGCCGATCTTTTCCCAAACCTTGCGCCAAGAGCGTTTTTCGGTCTGGATTGGACGCGAGACAAGCTCGTCGGGGACAGTGGGTTGTTTCAACACGGCGCGCCCGGGCTCCTTTAGTATTCCACGACGGACCGGAACCAGCGGAAGAGGACCACCGCCAGTGCCAGGGTGAGCAGAAGAAGCGCCAGTCCGACGGCCGATGCGTAGCCCACTTTGAGAAAGATAAACGCGTAACGGTAGGTGAGGAAGGCGAGAGTCAACGTGGACCCCACCGGCCCGCCTTTGGTGAGGAAAAAGACGGAGACGAAGAGCTGCATTGCCACGATCATCGTCGTCACCGCCACATAGAGAATGCTCGGGGTCAACAGGGGGATGGTGATATATATTGTCTCGAGCCACCCGGTGGCGCCGTCAATGTGGGCTGCATCGAACAGCTCGGAAGGCAGCCCGAGGACCGCAGCCACGAAGATGATAATGCCAACGCCCAGCCCGGTCACCAGGTCCATAAAGACAAGGGACGGCAGGGCTGTCTGCGGATTCCCCAGCCAGTTGACAGGCTCGATTCCGACCACGCTCAACAGGTAGTTGATCAGCCCGAACTGGTTGTTGAAGATGTAGCGCCAGACGACTGCCACGGCGACGAGCGAAACCACACTGGGCAGATAGAACGCGCTTTGCAGGCCCTGGCGGACGCCCTGATTACGGAACTTGGTAATTCGAATCGCCACCGCAAGCGCCAGGGCGACAGCAGCGAATGTGAACATCCCCACGTAGGTTAACGTGTTGCGTACAGATTGCCAGAAACGCTTGTCGTTCAGGACGTGGTCAATGTTGTCCATACCAACCCAGACCGGCTTGCGATCGTACCATTCGAGCGCGGCCATCACGACGGACATGACCGTAGGCACCAGCACAAAGACCAGGAACAGAACCAGGAAAGGTGTGACGAAGATGTAGCCCCACATCTCCTCACGCTTGGCATAGTTCATGGCTGTCCCCGCTTTTGAGAGTCTGAAAGGGTCTCCCGCGAGCCGTGTCGTCGCGGGAGACCAGCTTTATCCAAGGTGGGGTTCTACGCACAGCTCTCGAGCGCCGTGTTGATGTCGTCGGTCATCTCCTGCATCACCTGTTCCGCGCTCATGCCGGAGAAGGCGCCCTGGAAATATTCCTCAAAGATCGAGCGCACCACGATGGTCTCCGTACTGCGCTTGGCATCGAACCATGCGTTAGGCATCAGACATTCGGATGTATAGACCACGAGGGGGTCGTCGGCGACTTCCGCCAGAATGGACTTGCGGAACGGCAGCATTCCGGCCGATTTAACCAGCCATTCTTCGCTCTCATCGTTGGTCATCCAGTGGAGGAACTTCAACAGCCCTGGCGTATCAGCAGGGTCCTCGGGCTTGAAGGGCACCAGACCGGAATAGTTTGCGCCGCCCCAGGCGATGGCGGGGTGCGGGTCATCGTGTGGATACTGGATGAAGCGCCATTTGCGTTCGTTCTCGGTATCAGTGACGACCAGGGTCTCGGTATCCAGTTCCATCCCCTCCCGGCGTGCTCCCCCGGGTACCACGTTGCCAACCTGCATGAGGACGTTGCCCTGGTCGATGAGGGCGTTGTTATCGTCGCCGGTGTACCCTGCCGGATCGGGAATCAGGTCGTTTGCGGCCAGCTCTTGCATCCAGGCAAGACATTTGATCGCCTCCGGCGAGGCCATGTCGACGCACGATTCCGTCTCATCGGTCCAGAAGTGGGCGCCGAAGCAGCGGAAGTACAGGAGTGTCACCCAATGGAAAGCCGGCGTGGAGTGGGCGGACGGGATGCCGAGTCCGTAGCGCTCGCTGCCGTCCGGTCGGGTGCCTCGTACAGCCTCAAGCCAGCCATTAAACTGGTCAATGTTCCACCCGTAGCATGGCGCCTGGGGGGCAGTATCCATCGCGCCCGCTTCCTCGACACCATCAAGGTAGACAACGCCGGACTGGCAGACCGGCCAGTACGGTAACATGTACACCCTGCCTTCAATTGAGCACTGTTCGAGCATTCCCTCGACCATATCGCTGGACAACTGCTCTTCCAGCGAATCGGTGAGGTCCAGAGCCAGTCCCACCTCCAAGGCCGAAAGGGCAAGCTGGATCCAGCCGCCGCCGACAACATCCGGGGGCGAACCGGCCGCGAGGGCCGTTGTCACCTTGCTGCCCTGCTCCCACGTCAGGGGAAGCACCTCTACCTCAATAGTTGGATTCTCTTCCATAAAGGCGTTCGCCCGCTCCCACTGCCAGGAACCGGGCTCGCCAAGAGCCGATGAGTAGTACGGGAAATCCCAGAAATCAATCGTTGTGGTTACAGCCGGGGGCGCAGCTGCTCCGCCCTCTCCCGCCGGCGCGGCCGGCATAGCGCAAGCAGCCAGAAGGGCTCCCGTGCCGGTGACGGCAGACAGCTTCAAGAAATCACGTCGACTCAGGTTGTTCCGTTTCATGCTCTCTTCTCCTTTGATCTGGTCGTTTGATCTGGTAGTGATCGAAGCGCATGCAACAACAGGTACTCTGGTCAAATGCTTCCGAGGGGCGGGCGCCAACGGTCCTAAGTCGACGCAAGTCGCTGTCGTGAAACTGTCATGCCTTACTCATGCGGTCATCTCCTGACCGCGCCATTCCGTATCGATACCGACATAGTTTTCTACAAAGTGTTGATGCCGTGCAGGCAGTGCCTTGATAAACGCCTGCGCCGACTCAGGGAGCGGCCAGGGCGCCTCTATGCGGTAGCTGCGCGGGCGGAGACCGAGGCCGCAGGAAAGCCGCACCTGGTCGGTCTGGTTGGGGAAAGCGGCGTGGTAGGTGCGTGCGGCGAAGATGATCTGATCGCCCGGCTCCGTGAACAGGGGCACAATACCCGGCACGTCGAAGCCGACATAGCCTTTGGGTTCACTCCCCTGCCGGTGAAATGAGCGCCGGTCCGGGGTCAGCGCAAAGCCTTCCGGCCCCGCCCAATCCTCCACGTGGGAATCTTCAATCACGGCGAGGCCGCCGTGTTCAGGGTAGGAGCCTGTGAGGTAGAACCAGCGGCCCGAGGGCCAGTGGCCCCGGTTCAGGACATCGCCGGCGTTTTGCGGGGGGCCTTGACTGAACCCGTGCCAGTCAGAGTGCCACGTGAGTGGAGACGAACCGGGATTGCGAAGAATCGCGGCTGAGCGGTGGATGGTCAGCTCGTCCGCCTGGCAGAAGAGCCGCTGGACCCGCAGATAGGGCTCGTAGTCGAGCAGTTTCCACAGTGCAGGGGAGTGTTCGACAAAGGTAGTGTGGGTGTAGCTCTCGCCGTGGCCCAGTGCCCCGTCCGGGTCAATAACCTGTAGAACCGATTCCTGAAGCTCCTTAACCAGCTCGGCGGACAGTACCTGCTTGACCACGGCGAACCCATGGGCGTCGACACATGCCTGGGC
>JAPPKT010000001.1 GCA_028819675.1 Caldilineaceae bacterium
GCTGCGAATGCGGAGAAGAGACAGCTTGCCACCAATGTCTGTGGCACTTTCGCAACCAGCCATTCCATCATCAACTGTCACGCGGCCTCGCCGCCAGAATTTTGCGCCCACTGGTTGGATGATTCAGCGATCGTGCCAACTTCCCTCTATCTGGGGAGACAACCTAAGCTGAGGTTCAAAAAGAAGCAGGGGAGCGACGTTGTTGTCTACTGCGAACCGCTTTCAAACGGCGAATATCGATGGAACCGCAAGGAAGACTTTTTGCGGGTGGCTTCAACGATCTGGCCACAAGATAGGAAACCAAGGTGCATCCAGACGGATACGCCTGACTCTAATGGACGATGTACGGTCTGTCGGCATCGTATGAAGTAGTGCTCTTCCGTGGATATGCAGTAGTTAAGCCACTGGCCGGTGCTCTTGTTGCCTACAAACGCTTCCAGTGCAACAGTGAGCTTTGAACGGGAGTGTGTCGCCACCGTTTCTTGACCATAGTGCTGCCCCTCCACAGGCTTGGTGAATTGCTCCATTATATGCCTGAGCTTGAGATCCAGTTTTTAGGGCCGAACTCAGATAGATTTACTTAATAGTCGTCAATCATCCAGGCCATTGATCTGTCCCTTCACTGATCTAAAGAACTGTCGTATTTTTCACGCCAGACTTCCTGGCCAACTCTCTAAACCCAAAAAAGGGAAGTAACCAAATGAACTCCTATCCGCTTAGGCACCTTTCCGTCCGTGTTCCCTGGCACGATTCCGGTTGGAAAGGAACGATATGCAATGAGCCGCACCTCAACGGTTCATGCGCCAAACTAAGAGGAATTGCTGAAGGTAAGAATGACGAGGCTGAACTTTCGATTGCCGGGATGCGTTTGGACAACTTACCCCGAAATCAGTGGCCTTGCTGTATAGATGAGCGTGCTACTTTTATGGCTCCTTTTGAGATGCATCATGAGAAACGGCACGCCCTAGCGGAGAGGGGTCTCCAATATTTCAGTCATTTTCGACCGACGCTTATGCGTTTCCCCGCTTATTCCGCCGGTATCGTTCCTTTCTACTGGATGTTGAGAAGGAACCTAGAGATTTTCAGGGAGACTTTGGAACTTGAAGTAGATATCTCCCGCGAACCAACCTTCGAATACAAAATAGATTGGGTAAATGAATTTGAAAATCAGACTTCTCTTCTCAACGGCTTTGCGGCCCACCTTCAGCCTGAGAATTCAGTCTGCCTGTTCTACGCAAAGCACGTTCCCTTTGTTGAAGGAACAAACCGAATCATCGTAGGTGTTGGAAGGATTAAGCATATCGGTGAGCTACTTGAACATGAACGTAACAACGAAGGCCCACGCGGAATGATCTGGGAGAGACCGGTTCAGCACTCAATTCGCCCCAATGAGAGAGACGGATTTCTAATGCCCTACCTCGAAGTTCTTCGCCGCGCCTCTGAAGCCCCTGGCCTTGACTTAGAGCCATATACGGCATTTGCACCTTCAGAACGCTGGGATGAATTTTCGTATGGAAGTCAGCACGTTACCCATGATGGCGCTATTTCAGCGCTTCTTTCGACGCTGAATGCGCTTGATCGTATTGAACAAGACTTTGGGATCGCGACGGAAAAACAACGGCAGTGGATACATGACGAACTGATACGGCTGTGGAAAGTGAGAGGACCATTCCCCGGTTTGGGAGCAGTCCTTCATGCTTTTGGCCTATCACGAGGGCTATTTGTGGCCCACGCCTTACAACAGCACGCCGGAGAAAACGCCGATCCATGGCCATGGGTAGATGCCGCGTTCCGCGATCCTGCATCTGTTCTTGAGCCTGAATTACAGCGAGACATAAGGGAACTTGCCAGAACTTGGAATAACTTGCCTAGTGAGCGCCGTTCCTCACTTCGTCTGTTGAGTCGCTTCGAATTGAGCGTTGAACAGGCCAAACATCTCTATAGCGATGACTCTCGCAAAAGGAAGAAGTGGGATGTAACCGACGCAGAAATGCTCCAGAATCCTTATCGAATTTTTGAAGCCAGTCGACATGACCTTGACGTTATCCACCTCTTAACGATAGATCGCGGCGTGTTCCCAGATGACAGCATACGCAAATTGCATCCGCTAGAAGAACCAATGGAGCTTGAATCCGCAGTGGACCCACGTCGCGTGCGGGCTTTCAGCGTCTGGGTTCTTGAAGAGGCTGCATCCTGTGGACATACCCTCCAGACCGCCGGTGCCCTCGTTGAGGCTATTCGCAATTCACCTGCTTACCCGGAGTGTCGTGTAACGTCAGATATACTCGATGCGTCTGTCGATGCGATGGGACCAGAGATAGAGCCCATCGAGACGGACGACAGTTTAGCTCTTCAGCTTAGCCGCTACCTCACAATACGTAATGTTGTGCGCAAAAACGTGTTTGGACGGATAAAGGGGAATCGGCATGTGGTAAATGTTGATTGGGCCAAACTCTTAGCCGAAAGATTCACTGCACCTGCCGAAGGGGAAGAAAAAAGGGCCCAGGAAGAGAAGGCCGAAACACTAGCCGAACTGGCTGAATCGCGGTTCTCGATATTAGCCGGACCTGCTGGCACTGGGAAGACTTCAGTACTTGGAATCCTGTGCAACCAAGGAGAGATAAGCAAAGATGGTCTTCTGCTGCTTGCACCTACAGGGAAAGCGCGTGTCAGGTTGCAGGTGCTCTCCGGTTTGGCTGATATCCAAGCGATGACCGTTGCTCAGTTTCTTAACAAAAACGGACGATACGATACCGCTTCCGGGCGCTACCACATGAGTGACAATCGCCCCAGAGCAAGGAGTTTTGGCACCGTAATAGTTGACGAGGCCTCAATGCTCACGGAGGACATGTTGGGGGCTCTCTTGGACGCCCTACAAGGCGTTAAACGGCTGATTCTTGTCGGCGACCCTGCTCAGCTGCCCCCTATCGGTGCTGGCCGGCCTTTCGTAGACATCATTGCTGCGCTTCGCCCTGACGATATTGAAATGCATTTCCCACGTGTCGCAAACGGTTACACCGAACTGACAATCGAACGACGGCAGATCGGTGCAGAACGTCCGGACCGGCGGCTAGCAAGATGGTTCAGTGCAACGCCACCAGCTCCAGGCGACGATGACATCTTTTCAATTGGCTCTCACGAATCAACAAATCTACGTTTCGTCGAATGGGAGAAGCCTGAGGATTTCCAGTCTGAGCTTTTGGAAATTCTGACCGAGGAATTGAAACTCTCCAGTCCGGAGGACCAGTCAGGTTTCGACAGTACCTTGGGAGCAGCATCGTATCAGGGACATAGCTACTTCAATCCCTCGAATTTTGCAAAACATCACGAAAGCGAAGGTGCAGTGAAACATGTCGAGAACTGGCAAATCCTTAGTCCGCTTAGGGGTATGCCCTTTGGTGTAAATGACATCAATCGACAAATCCACGAACGTTTTCGTTCAAGTTTTATGGAGTTAGCATTGCGCCAGAGGTATCGTAAGATCCCAAAACCGCTGGGAGCCGAAAAGATCGTCTATGGCGATAAAATCATCAATCTTAACAACCACCGCCGAGACGGGAAGAAAGTGTATCCTCAGTCCGGAGCGTTGGGCTACTTGGCCAACGGAGAGATAGGCATTGCAGTGGGTCATTTCCGGAACAAGAGAAGGAATTGGGCGCCAACATCTTTGGAGGTCGAGTTTTCTTCTCAGCCAAGCCACACTTACAAATTCAATGAAAGTGACTTTCGCGATGAGGGAGAGGTCGCGCTCGAATTGGCATATGCCTTGACCGTGCACAAAGCGCAGGGTAGCCAGTTTGGCCTTGTTATCCTAGTCTTGCCTGAAGGGCACCCAATTCTCTCTAGAGAGTTAGTATACACAGCTCTAACCCGTCACCAGGACAAGGTGGTAGTAATGCACCAAGGACAACGCAGTCTCCTGAAAGAACTTACCGCTCCCCATCATAGTGAGACTGCTCGTCGTCAGACCAATTTGCTTACCGATTGTCGGATGCTCGAATTCCCGCAGTCGCAGGACAGCGTGTTTCTTCAGGAGGGTTTGGTCCACAGGACCAGCAAAGGCTTGGCCGTTCGTTCGAAATCGGAACTCTTAATTGCTGAAGCTCTTGGAACGGCAGGAATAGACTTTGAATACGAGAAACCTCTCACTTTCCACGGACAAACTCGATATCCCGATTTCACCATTGAAGACGAAATCTACGGTCGTACAGTTTATTGGGAACATTTGGGCATGCTTTCCAACCCAGAATATCGAGCAGCCTGGGAGAGAAAACTGGCTTGGTATCAAAACAATGGTGTCAATTTAGCGGGGGACGGCGACGGCGGCGACACGGTTCTCATTACGACAACCGATTCAATGGAAAACGGTCTCGACATGATTCACGTCAATAGACTGATTTCAGAGGTTTGTGGCGGCTAACCTACAGGTGCATGTGGTTGGCCCCAATGACTGGGGTCGTTGACATTTGATGAATTCTGAGACATTGGCGACAATAGCAGGATGTCTACAACTAAGATTTCCGACTATCAGTGGCA
>JAPPKT010000339.1 GCA_028819675.1 Caldilineaceae bacterium
CCATCCCCAACCACGGCCACTACGGCACGACCGCCTACTATCACAACAAGACCCTGATCGAAGCATCAGGTGCAGAGAACCCCAACCCTGACTGGACTGTCGATGACTACATCACTATAGGGCAAGCGGTCACGGATCCGCCCGAAGTCTGGGGCGTCCGTAGCTTCGGTACCGGCCAGGAGCACATCCCCTCCTACTTGCGGATATTCGGCGGTGATGCCATCAACGAGGAAGGAACACAATCCTTGCTTGGTGAGGAAGAGTCCATCGCCGGTCTGCGCTGGCTCTACGACCTGCAGCACACACATCAGATTGATCCCTGCCAGTGTGGCGACGAGGTTGCCAACAACTATGTCGCTGGCACTGTAGGCATCTTTAACACGACGACAGGATGGATCGGGCGCTTGAACAACATGAAGAACGACGGGGACCTGGATTTTGATTGGGATGCTGTTGTCGGCCCGATTGGACCGACTGGCTTGCGCGGTTCCCAAGTTTCGGCTGCTGCCTTTGGCATCACCGGCAACTCCGAACATCCTTCGGAAGCCTTCCAAGTGCTGGACTTCTATTCGACCAAAGAGGACGGCATCGAGCATGTCTTCTTCGGCGCTGGCAGCCCAGGAGGCCGCAAGGACGTTTGGGAGAGCGATGAGCTCAACTCCATCCACCCGATCTTCCGCCAGCACCAGGAAATCTATCCGGAAGGCCCGCGCAAATGGCATCGCCCTGCCAATGCCCGTACGTCTGAGTTTGTCAATACGATGAACAACAATCTGCAGGCAATCTGGACGCAGGCAGTGGAGTTCGAAGAAGGTGTAGAGCAGACCCATCTCCTCGTCCAGGAGGTATTGGACAAGGATCCGGTCTGATCCTGATTTGAACTCGCATGGGACGCGGCTCAAGTAAGGCCGGAACCTGTGCCGCGTCCTATCGAGGCCCTTCACTTTATTTCGTCACACCCATTAGGAGAGAACCATGAACAATCAAGTTTCGCGACGTTCATTCTTGCAGGGAGCCCTGGCCGCGTCTGCAGTGGCGCTGTCGGCGTGCGTGCCGGCTGCCGCCCCTTCCGGTGATGGGGAAGAGGCCATGGCCTCCGAAGAGCCCATCACGCTCCTCTTCCATACACGCCTGGGTACACATGCCGACTGGCACGTCAGCCGTAAAGACCTCTTTGAGGAGCAGAACCCCGGCCTGATTCTTGAGTTTGACGAGCTCCCCGGCAATGAGATGTACCCCAAGATCTACGCCCTGTCCGCCTCAGGGACCGTCGGCGACGTTGTCTGGACTTACCTTAACAACCCGCCGGAACACAAAGCAAAGGGTGTGCTGGTCCCGCTGGATGACATTGTGGCAGCCAAAGACTTTGACCTTTCGCCATTCTGGGACTCTTTGATTGCTGCTCTCACCCTGAATGGGGAACTGCATGCGATCCCCAACCACGGTCACTTCGGTACGACTGCTTATTACATTAACAGGAACCTGATCGAGGAGTCTGGCGCCGAAGTCCCCTCTCCTGATTGGACAACCGATGATGTGGTTACAATCGGACAGGCCATCACCGCTCCCCCTGAAGTTTGGGGCGTCCGGGCGATGGGAGTTGGGCAGGAGCACATCCCCTCCTACCTGCGCATCTTTGGTGGCGACGCGATCAACGAGGAAGGGACGAAATCACTACTGGACCAGGAAGAGTCTATCGCGGGCCTCCAATGGCTCTATGACCTTCGCTTCACCCACGGTGTCGATCCCTGCCTCTGCAGCAACGAGACCTTCAACAACTATGTCGCAGGCACGGTCGGGGTCTACAACTGGACGACTGGCTTTGTCGGGCGCTGGAACAACCAGAAGGAGTCTGGCGACATCGCCTTTGACTGGGACGTTCTCGTTGGACCCGTAGGTCCGACCGGTCTCAGAGGATCGCAGGTGTCCGCTGCCGCCTTCGGCATTACGGGTAACTCCAAGCATCCGTCGGAAGCATTCCAGATTCTCGACTTCTACTCCACGAAGGAAGATGGAATCGAGCATGTCCTGTTTGGCGCCGGCAGTCCTGGCGGACGAGCCGACGTTTGGGACAGCGACGAGCTCTTCGCCGTCCACCCAATCTTCCGCCAGCACATTGCTACATATCCCGAAGGACCGCGCAAGTGGCACAGACCGGCCAATGCCCGTACGCTAGAGTTCGTAGACACGCTCAACAACAATCTCCAGGCCGTGTGGACGGAAGTGACCACATTCGACGAGGGAGTTGAGCAGACCCACCTCCTCGTACAGGAAGTCCTGGACAAGGAGTCTCTGGCATAACCCTGATTTCAAGTTTTTCACGCCGCGGCTCAGGACCCGACGGAGCCTGGGCTGCGGTTTCTTAGCACTATCCACACACACCCGTCACATCTCTTGGGAGAGTAACAGATGAAAGACCGCGTATCAAGACGTTCATTCTTGCAGGGCGCCCTCGCAGTTTCCGCCGGCGCACTTGCAGCCTGTGTCGCCCCGGCCGCCCCAGAAGGAGACATGGCCGACGAAGGCGCCGCCATGGAGCCGGTCCACCTGCGTTGGGACACCTTCCGCGGCATTGGCAGCGGCTGGAACGAAGAGCGCATCGAAACATTTACTGAGATGCACTCCGACGTAACCATTGAGCTGCGCCCACTAGCAGGCTCCGGCCAGCAGGACAACTACGCCAAGATGTACGCGGCCCAGGCTGCCGGCGACCTCGGTGAAGTTATCGCCTTTGATCCTTCCCACTACCACTTCTGGCGGGCGATAAACAAGAACATTATCATGCCGATTGATGAGCTTGTCGCCGCCGATGACACTGACCTCAGTCAGTGGTTCGAACACTTCATGGGCCTGCAATATTACCAGGGTCAACTCTATGGCTTCCCCAGTTGGGGTTGGGCAGGATTCGACACACTGGTTACCAATGCCGTCCATTTCGAAGAGGCTGGCCTGGACGTCCCCGATCCGGTCGGTCGCGATGTGTCGATTGACATGATTACAGAGTGGGCTCATTCCTTCTACGTGGAAGGAGAACGCTTTGGACTGAATATCAGCCATAATGAGGCAACGGTCGTAGTCCTATGCCGCCTCTTTGGCAGTTCGCTTATCAACGAGGAAGGCTCCCAGTGCTTGCTTTTGGACGACCCGAAAGCCACTGAGGCCATGAGATGGGCCTATGATCTTGGCGTAGTCGACAAGGTGCTTCCCGCACCAGGGGATCTCGACAACGCCGGCGGCGCTCTCGTTGCCGGCCTACTGACCTTGAACTGGTGCGGCTCGCTCTGCGTGCGCAACTTTAACAACCAGATCGAGGATGAGAGCGTAGCCAAGGCCTCGCAGATCCTGTTCCCGGCGCGCGAAGACGGCCGTTTCCCCTCGCAGCTTCGCGGCGGCACCTGGAACCTGCGCACCGACCAGGACCACGCCGACGTCGGCTATCAGTTCCTCCTGCACATCGCCGGACACGATGGTAGCCTCGGCTTCAACCTGGTAGCCCGCAACTTCGCGATGGTGCGACCCGACGTAGTCGACTCTCTCGTCGAAGATGACCCGATCCACGAATGGTTCATCTCCAGCCTCGAGAACGGCATTCCCGCACACGCGCCAGCCAATTCTCGCGGGCGCGAGTACACGTCCGCAGTACAGCAGTGGACAGACCTGCTCCTCGACCCCAACCAGCCTGTAGAGTTCGAAAAGGGCTTGCAGGACCTGAATGACAACATTCAGGCTGTTTTGGACATGGACCCAGCCTGATCTTGTCAGGAATCTAATGAGCAGTGGGCAGGAATTAATCGTCTGCTCACTGCTCGCATATCCTGGAGTTGAATATGGCGACACTGGCCAGCCGCCTGAGACTGTCCAACTTTGCGGAAGCGCTGACGACATCGAGACAGAGGCGGGAAAATGTCTATGGTTATCTGTTCCTGACGCCTTGGCTTCTCGGATTCTTCGGGCTGTTCATCGGCCCCGGCCTATTCTCGCTCTACCTGAGTTTCACAAAGTACGATGTGCTCAGCGCCCCTGAGTGGATCGGTCTTGAAAACTACACCAAGATGTTTTTTGACGATCCGCTCTTCTACACTTCGCTCGGCCGCACCTTTTACTACGCAGGTGTTGGCGTCCCTCTAGGCGTCGTAGGCTCGATGTTTCTGGCCATCCTGCTAAACGCAAAGCTGCGAGGCTTAGCGACCTATCGCACGCTCTTCTTCATGCCATCACTGGTACCGATCGTGGCCTCGGTTGTCCTATGGAAATGGCTGCTCCATGCCGATTTCGGTATCATCAATCAGTGGCTGATCGACCTAGGTTGGTCCGACCCTCCTGGCTGGTTCGGTGACCGACGCTGGGCGATTCCTTCCTTGATCATGATGGGCTTATGGCAGGGACTGGGAGGCACGCGCATGATTATCTTTCTGGCCGGCCTCCAGGGAATCCCTGAATCCCTATACGAGGCCGCGTCAATCGATGGAGCTTCGCCGATTCACAAGCTGCGCCACGTAACGATTCCTCTGCTGACACCCACGATATTCTTCA
>JAPPKT010000511.1 GCA_028819675.1 Caldilineaceae bacterium
CCCCCCCCCCCCCCCGCCCCCGGGGCGGGTGTTGGTGTTGGGGGGGGGGGGGGGGGGGGGGCCCCCCCCCCCCCCCCAAAAGGGGGGGCCCAAATGCCCCCCCACCGCCCTGAACTGCAGTAGTCAGTAGTCAGTGGTCAGTGGTCAGTGCCTTGAGACTGAAAGAGACGGGAGATAGTGTTTAGTGACCACGACGATTCCAGTTGGGCCCGGTGGTGCGGGGCGGGTGCGGAGGGAGTAGGAACAAGGCGAAATATGCGCGGCTATTTTTTGCTTACTGGTGGGAAGGGAAGTACAATTGTGCAGGCAGCCGGCGCAGCTGTGCCGCTGCCCCTTTCAAATGTCGAAAGATGACAATGCACGATGTTCTCCTTGCTTATGTCGGACGGCATCCACCTAGCGGACATTGAAGAATGACAGCCACTTGCTCCACGCTCACACATCTTGCCTGCGGCCGGTGTGGTGAGGCGTACGACTCGGAACAGTTGATCAATCTGTGCCCGGCGTGCGGGAAGCCGCTGCTGGCACGTTACGATCTGGGGCAGGCGGCGAAGACGCTGACGCGGGATTCTTTGCGGGGACGCGAACCGTCGTTGTGGCGGTATGAGGAGGTGCTTCCGGTGCGGACGCGGGCGGCTCAGCTCAAGCTGGGTGAGGGGTGGACGCCGCTGGTGTGCGCGCGTGGGCTGGGCAGTGAGATTGGATGCCCCGATACGCTGATCAAGGATGAATCGCTGAATCCGACCGGCAGTTTCAAGGCGAGAGGGCTGGTGATGGCGGTGGGCCGCGCCTACGAGTTGGGCGCGGGAGAGCTGGCGATTCCGAGCGCTGGCAACGCTGCGGGCGCGATGAGCGCGTATGCTGCCAAGGCGGGGCTGCCGGCCCACGTGTATATGCCCAAGGACGTACCGTCGGCGTTTCGGGTCGAGTGCAGCACTTTGGGGGCGGAGGTAACGCTGGTAGACGGCCTGATCACGGACTGCGGGGTGAAGGTGCGGGAAAAGGTCGACGAGTTCGGCTGGTTTGACGTAAGCACGCTTAAGGAGCCCTACCGGATCGAGGGAAAGAAGACGATGGGCTACGAGGTCGTCGAGCAGCTTGGCTGGCGCATGCCGGATGTGATTATTTACCCGACCGGAGGCGGTACGGGGTTGGTGGGCATGTGGAAGGCGTTTGACGAGATGGAGGCGTTGGGCCTGATTGGGAGCGAAAGGCCGCGCATGGTCAGCGTTCAGAGCAGCGGCTGTGCGCCGATGGTGCGCGCATTTGAGCAGGGGGACGAGTTTGCCGAGGCCTGGGAGGGCGCGGCGACGGTTGCGGACGGCTTGCGCGTTCCTGCAGCGGTGGGAGATTTCCTTATTCTGGGGGCGGTGCGGGAAAGCGGCGGCGTTGCCATTGCGGTCAGCGACGAAGAGATGTTGAGCAGCGCCAAGCAGATGGGACGGCATACGGGCGTTTTCCCGGCCCCTGAGGGTGCTGCTACACTGGCCGGTCAGAAGCAGTTGCTGGAGTCAGGCTGGCTTGGGGGCGACGAAACGGTAGTCCTATTCAATACGGGCAGCGGGTTGAAATATGCCCATTTATGGTCATAATCCTTACTGTGATTGACTTGAGAGAGTGACGATCCGGACCAAAAGCCAGAGCACAAGGAAGATAATCGAGGTGCAAAGTTGGAACGCATAAAAAACTACAGGGCCGCGGTCGCAGGCCCGGAAGAGACCCACGAAAGCCTGAGCGACGGCATCAACAGTATCGCCGATTTGCTGGCGCCGACGCTGGGCCCGGTCGGCGGGCACGTCGTGCATGAACGGGACGGCACGCGCGGGCCGGAGCTATTGGACGACGCTGCCACTGCGGTGCGCCGCATACTCAGCCTGGGCGACCCGAAAGTGGACGTCGGCGCGATGCTGATGCGTCACATTGTCTGGCGGATCGCGGGGAAGGTGGGGGACGGCGGCACGGCCACGGCCCTGCTGACGCGGGAGATCTACCGCCAGGCCTTGAAGATGATGACGGCCGGAATCGGATACCGGGAGCTGGAGATCGGCCTGCAGGCTGCAACCAGGGCCATATGCGAGGCGCTGTCCGAGCTGGCGACGCCGGTTGAAACCGAGGACGATCTTGCGGTGGTGGCGCTGACGGTTGTGAAAGACCGAGATCTGGCGGCGACGATCGGCGAACTGAGCTATCTGCTGGGCCCGGACGCGCGGGTCTCGGTCGAGAAGTTTGTGGCACCTTATCTGGCGCGTGAGTATCATGCCGGCGCCAACTACAAGGCCGAAATCGCCAGTATGCACCTCTACACTGACCCGATTCGCAAATGGGCCATTTACGGGGACTCTACCATTGCCCTGGTCGATGACACGCTCTCGGAGGCCGCGGAGGCGGTTGCGTTGATCGAGCTGGCGATGAAGATGGGGAAGAAATCTCTTGTCATTATTGCCTCCCATATCAAGGAGGAGGCGCTGCACGTGATGGTGCGCAACCAGACC
Source organism: Caldilineaceae bacterium (assembly GCA_028819675.1). Next base: position 2,493 of record JAPPKT010000511.1, read on the forward strand.
GAGGAGAAGAAGAAGATTTCGATTCTCGGCATCCAGATGAAGGAGATCGGCGATCCGAGGCGGATGGCATTCCATGACCTGACGACGCTGACGGGAGCCAATATTTTGGGCCGCAATTATTACGCGTACGCGGCCAACGCAAAAGAGGAAGACCTGGGCGAGGCGATGCGGGTGCAGGTAGACCGCAAGATGATGCAGTTGCAGCCCTTTCAGAGCCGCATTGCGGAGATGCAGGAGACGGTTGATCAGCTGCGGGCGCGGCTGGAGGGCATGCGGGTTGATGACGATGAGCGCGACGACATCATCAATCGCCTGGCTGCTCTGACAGGGGGCATGGGTGTGTTGAAGGTGGGCACCAACCTGAAGCATGAGCGCGATGTCGTATCGGCGCTGTCGGAGCGGGCGCTGACCGCCGCTTCGCTGGCTCACAGGACGGGTGTCGTGCCGGGAGGCGGCGCGGCGTTCGTGCATGCGCGCAGTGCGCTGGACAAACTGGAGATGGACGGCGACGAAAACGTTGGCGTCAAAGTGCTGCGCGATGCCCTGGACGCGCCATTCCTTCAGATTGTCTCGAACGCGGGTATCGAATCCCCTTCGGTGGCGGCGCTGCGCCTAGAAGAGGCCGGGCCGGCCTACACATATGATGTTGTCAAGCAGAAGCTCGTCAATGCCCAGGAAACGGGGTTGGTGGATGTTACGGGCGTGCAGACTGCGGTGCTGGAAACGGCGGTGAGCGGCGCACTGATGGCATTGGGCACCAACACGATCGTATTCCACAAGGAACCAACCGAAAGTATGGAACCGTAAACGATGTCGATCATTCTCTCCCTTTCAGAACATGAAGGAAGCATTTGGGCTGCCGGCCCCTACGGTCTGTTTGCCGTTGGGGAGGCGGAGTTGACCCCCACACCGCAGCCTCAGGAAAGATTGACTGCGGCCTGTAGCCTGGGGGACCGGATATTTACGGGCGGTGCGCCATTTGGCGTAGCCTATCTCCTGGACACAGCAGAGCAGTGGCAGGCAGCCTGGCAGGAGGGCGCGGAGTCGGCCGTGCTGACTTTTGCGTCGGCGCCGGACTACGACGACTCGGGCGTGATACTGGCCGGCAGCGAGGGTGACGGCGTGCTGCGCAGCCGCGATCGGGGTCTGCGCTGGATGCCGAGCAATTTCGGATTGCGAAACCTGACCGTATTGACGCTGGCGTGGGCGCCGCCGATGGAGGAGGACGCGTGGCCGCGCTGGCAGGTCGTGTTTGCGGGGACGGAGGAGGGAATCTACCGTTCGCCGAATGCGGGGCTGGGGTGGAAGCGCAGCGACTCGGCCGATGCGGCCTACCAGACGGTTGCGGTGGCGCCTGACGTGCATTGCAGCGGGGTGGTGCTGGCGGGAACGGAGGAAGGCGGACTCTGGCGTTCGACGGACGGCGGCCGGACGTTTGCCGGCGTGGAAGATGCGCCGGAGCAGGTGAACGCGCTGCTTGCCCTGTCAAACGGGACGGGTGGCGGCGGTTCGGCCAACTGGCTGTTGAGCGATGACACGCAGCTGTGGAGCTCGCAGGAAGGTTCGGCCTGGTCGCTGGTTGAAGGCAGCACGCCGGCACTTTGCATGCTGGAGGTGGACGGCAGCGTCTACGTCGGCGGCGAGAATGGTGTCACGGTGCTCGACAGCGCCAGTTTGCGGGTCGAAAGGCAGTTGCAGATTCCGCCAATGTAACGGATTCTTGGCGCAGTTTGTACGTCCCGCCGACCTGAAGTGCCGCCCCATCGGAGGGGATCCGGCGTGTAAGGCGGCGGGATTTTTGCACCCGGGCGTTCTCTTTCACGTTGCTGCCGAGCGATGGCAGCGGCACGCCAGGTTGATACGCGTCTACATTCAGGTCGCGTAGCCGCGCACAAGTAAAGCGCTCCTTTTCTGAGTCCTCTGCAGTAGTCCAATCAATCGCACACTCCGGAGAACGCCATGCTAATCATTGACGCCCACCTCGATCTGGCTATGAACGCGTTGCAGGGCAACCGGGACCTGACGCGTTC
>JAPPKT010000196.1 GCA_028819675.1 Caldilineaceae bacterium
CCCTCCTCATCGGCGGCAACCCCCTCACCGCCGCCAGCATCTACGTCCTCATCCACTACCTTGAGCGCGAATGGGGTATCCACTACGCCCTCGGCGGCACCGGCGCCATCATCAACGCCTTCGACCGCCTCCTGCAGGAACTGGGCGTCAAAGTCCACCTCAACGCCGAGGTCGACCGCATTCTTATCGAAAACCGCCGCGCCCGCGGCGTCCGCCTCAAAGACGGCTCAGTCCACAAAGCCGGCACCGTCGTCTCCAACGCCGATGCAGCTTGGACCTACCTCAACCTCATCCCAAAAGAAGAGCGGCCCCGCAACAGCGACCGCCGCATCAAGAGCAAGAACTACTCAATGTCGCTCTTCGTAATCTACTTCGGGACCAAACGCCAGTACCGCGATTCCGGCCTCGCCCACCACAACATCATGATGCACCCGGACTACACCGGCCTCCTGCGCGACATCTTCCGCAACAAAGACCTGCCGCAGGACTTCTCTCTCTACCTCCACATGCCAACCCTGACCGACCCGTCACTCGCGCCGGACGGTGGCGAAGCCTTCTACGTCCTCTCCCCCGTCCCCCATCTCGGCGCCGGCATCGACTGGGAGACGCAGGCCCAACCCTATCGCGATGCGATTATGGACTTCCTCGAACAGAACTACCTGCCCGACCTGCAGGCCAATATCGTCGCCGAGCACCGCATCGACCCGCGTCACTTCGCCGGCACGCTCAACAGCTATCTCGGCTCCGCCTTCTCCATCCAGCCGACCCTGACGCAAAGCGCCTGGTTCCGCCCTCACAACCGCTCGGAAGACGTCGATAACCTCTACTTTGTCGGCGCCGGCACACACCCGGGCGCAGGAGTCCCCGGTGTCGTCTCTTCGGCCAAGATCGTCGACAACCTCATCGGCGATCCCACCCCTGCACACGCCCATTCTCCATCTACCCGCCCTGTGTCCACTCATACAGCCCCTGCCGCGCCAGCCGAAAGTCCTCCGGCGGCCGGCTGATCGACGTCGCCCCGCCCGAGTCCACTTCAATAATCCGCGCCGAGACCGGCTCGTACGCCGCCCGCGGCGCAACCGACCCCTTGGCCACAAATATCTCCTGCTGCTCCGGCATGATCCCGACCGACCGCAGCTGATTCAAGCTCATCGGCGGCGTACGTTTGCTGTCCAGCACCAGCAGACCTCCGCCAGTCGCCAGCACTGCCGTCAGTCCCTGGTCCCAATCGCGCCCGCCCCCGTGCCGGCGTTCCGTCTCGATAAACTTGCCGTCATGCAGCGTTCGCACAGTCCCTTCCACCTTCAACGTCGGCCCGTGCTCGTCGTCCACCTTGCCGCCCACCGGCAGCGTCAACCGCGCGCCGATCCCCGCCTCCGCACACGTTTCCACCGCCTCCGGATCGTATAACGCCATCACCCAGCCGCTCGCCCCTTGCCGAAGTAACTCCTCCAACACGAACGTGGAGTCCCCCGCGCTGCCGCCCCCAATGTTGTCGCCCATCTCCATCATCGACACCGGCTTCTCCTCGCTCGCAATCGCCATCGCCACCGCCTCTGCCGGCTTCGGAATATCCGGCAGCAATTCGTCCCGCAGCGACCACATCAAGTCGGCCAGTCGTTTCGCCTCACGATCGGCAAGACCCTGATCCCCGTCCGCCACCACAACGACACACGGCCCCATCCACGGCACATCCGCATACTGGTAACCGGCCGCAACGCTCGTCGCCAGAATCCCCGGCTGCTGCTCCAGCTCGATCGCCGCGTCCATTACCGGCTTCATCGGCCTCATGTTCGTATTGTGAAACGCGATGTTGTAGACCAGTTCCGGTTTTGCGATACTGGACACCGGCCGCACCTCGCCCCGAACCGTGCGCGTGAGAAGCTCCGCCGCCTGCAATCCCCGCTCCCGCTGGTCGACGTGCGGGCACGTTTTGTAGATGATTAGCGCCGTCGCATCCTCCACCAGCTGCGGCGGCACGTTGCCGTGATAGTCGTGCGTCACAACAACCGGAAAGTCCGGCCCGACAAGCTCCCGCACCCGCCGCGTCGTTTCGCCGTCCCCCTGCGGATAATTCTCCGCCACAAACGCCCCGTGCAGACCCAACAACAGCCCGTCCAGCGGCATGGCGTCGCGAATCAACCCCAGAAGTTCGTCCAGGAGAGACTCATAGGTCTCCGCCTCCACCGCACCCGCCGGCGTAGCCACCGCCCCCATCAGCGGCACGATCTCGTAACCGTACGCCTCCGCACCTGCGATGAATCCGCCCACCTCATGGAACGTCGGTCGGTACTGCTCGATGATCTCCTGCCCCCGCACGAAGCGAAAGTCCCCGTACGTCGTCGGGAAGGTCGCAAAAGTGTTGGACTCGTGATTCAGAGAAGCGATACCGATTCGCATAGCCATGCCTCACCTCCGTCTTGTTTTCTCTGCGGGCCTGTTCCAAATGCCTTTATTCCCAAAAAAAGGCCAGTTCGTCAATCGGAAGAAGATCACTACCTGCCAATTCTGTTGCATACTTGGGATGAAAAATTTTTGCGATAACTCTGTACACAAGTATAATTCCGCCCAAAGGCAGCGAATCGACAAGGGCATTATCCGCCCTCTACGCCCGATACGCAATTCCCTTTGCAGAGCCTCTACAGACGAAAACGCAGATTGTACGTCCTCTCTATGACGTACTGCTTTCGTGTAAGCAAGAGTTGAGCTTGGCCTTCGGGGATTCTCAACCACTGCTGGGAAGATTCATATCTCATCCAGAGTTACGGAGGTGAACGTGGCGGTCGCAGAAACCGGCGCACCTGCTCAAGGAACATCCGACAATGACGTCAGCCTGCTCAGCCGGCTGGTTGGCGCGCAAACACCCTTTCAGACCAAGAGGGCAATCTGGGGATACGTGTACGCCGCTCCTTGGATTCTGGGTCTGATTATCTTCTGGGGTGGGCCGATTCTTGCCTCCTTCTACTTCGGCTTCACCGAATATGCCGTAATCGGCAGCCCGCGTTTCACCGGTCTGAGCAACTACATCAGAGCCTTCAGCGGTGATGAACTGTTCTGGCCTTCGCTCGGCCGTACCTTCACCTTTGCCGGCATGTACATCCCGTTTGCAGTCGGCGGGGCGCTCATTCTGGCAGTACTCTTGAACCAGAAACTGTTCGGCACAACCGTATTCCGCACACTGTTCTTTGTACCCCATCTGATCCCTGCCGTGGCACTGGCCGTTCTCTGGACCTTCCTGCTGGCCCCCCGCGTGGGGCCTGTCAACGAATTCCTGCGCACAATCGGCATCTCCGACCCCCCGGGCTGGCTCGCCTCGCGTGACAGCGCCCTTGCCTCCGTCACAATGATCAACGTGTGGGCTGCCATGGGGGGCAACACAATGTTGATCTTCCTGGCCGGGCTGCAGGGCGTGCCCCAGGAGCTGTATGACGCGGCCTCGATCGATGGCGGCGGCGCCTGGGCCAAGTTCCGCCACGTTACCCTGCCGATGCTCACCCCCACCATCTTCTTCAACGTCGTTCTGGCAGTGATCGGCGCGCTGAAAGTCTTTACGACTGCCTGGGTCGCCACCCAGGGCGGACCTTCCTACGCCACCTGGTTCTTCGCACTGCACATCTACTTTCAGGCTTTTCAGTACTTCCGCTTGGGCTATGGCAGTGCCTTGGCCTGGGTCCTCGCCGCTGTCCTGATGTTCTTTACCTGGGTACAAGTACGCTACTCGCGGCGCTGGGTCCACTATGAGGGCGGGTAGGAGATAGCGCAATGGCGCAAGGAACGCTTACTCAGGATACGCAACTGCATCGGGCACCGGTTCCGCCGCAAAGGGTTATGCAGCCCATCGTACGCGCGCTGACCTATGCAACCATCTTCGCCCTCTGCGTCCTTTTCGGCTTTCCCCTCTTTTGGACCGCAATGAGCTCGCTCAAGACGATCCCGGAGATGTTCGCATTTCCTCCGATCCTCATCCCCGCAGCCCCGCAGTGGGCGAACTACTGGACAGTCCTCAACATCGACTATCCCGTTGGCCGCTGGTTCATCAATTCGGTTCTGATCGTTGTCCTCACCTCCTTTGGTACACTGATCACGGCTTCTCTTGTGGCATATTCCTTTGCCCGCTTCGAATACCGCGGTCGCGATATCCTCTTCATGATCACGCTCTCGACCATGATGCTGCCCGCACAGGTGACCCTGATCCCGCAGTTCGTTCTCTTCTACAAACTCGGCTGGGTCAATACGCACCTCCCCCTCTGGGTACCCCACTGGTTCGGCGGCGGAGCCTTCGCCATCTTCCTGATGCGCCAGTTCTTCCTTACCCTGCCGCGAGATCTCGACGAAGCAGCCCTGATCGACGGCGCCGGCTACTTCCGTATCTTCTGGTCCATTCTTATGCCTCTGTGCAAGCCGGTTCTGGCAACCCTTGCCATCATCACCATCATCGCTAGTTGGAGCGACTTCCTGGGACCGCTCATCTACCTGAACACACCCGAGAAATTCA
>JAPPKT010000387.1 GCA_028819675.1 Caldilineaceae bacterium
AGGCTCTATCCAGGCTCTCCAATTTGTGCGCGGGGAGCCAGGAGAGATTCGTATCGAATCCTTCGAAAGTATACCTGGCAAGCGCGTCTAGGTTGTGAATATCGCCGAATTGGCGTCTCCGTCTCGACCTGCGTTCATCCAGCTTGCAACGGCAGGGCACAGGCCTGCCAAATTCGGGATGGCCCAGTGGCAGATCGTCGATCAGAAAGCCTGCTCCTCCGCACTCCGGGCAGGGGCTCTCCTGGATAGCGCCCTGACGCTGGGAGCGGGAAGGCAGCCCTTGCGGTGCCGGCCGGTTTCGAAATCGCTCCGTACGCGCTTCAGAGGGCGTCCGTTGGTCCGCGGCGGCCCCCAATTCCGGCCCCGCGTCGCTCTTCATCCCGTCAGTCAAGCCCCGCAGAAGGTCATTCAACTCATCCATAGCCTTCGTCTTTGCCCTCCGTCTCCCACCTTCTTAGGATCCCCCGAATGTAGTTCAGATGGCGCTTGTTGTTCAGCAGAGCGATCTCCATGGCTTCGGTAATCCAATCGGGAGGATAGCTCTTCTCCAGGTCCCTGAGTTGGTCGGCGATCAAGGCTGTCATCAGTCCGAAGTTCTGCTCGTACAGAACAAATATGTTCGGCCGCTCAACGTGAATCCGGGCTTCGACCGGTAAAACTCTTCTCAGCTCTGCCAACCGGCCCTGCCGGATTGCGGCTACGGACTGGCGCCCCTTAGCCGTATTCAGGAAGTACCAGTCCTCGACTGCATGTTTACATTCATCTTGAGCTGACACCTCCTCATTTTGTCCGCCTTGGCCGTTGTCGTGCTGGACCCCTCCCTTAGGGCCTGTATCGACCTCCATGCGGATCAGCGTGTTTCGGGCAACCGCTCGCTGTAGCGCGTCTTCGAGCACATCCAGGGGGCTGCGCAGTTTGTTTTCCAGGCTCAGGCCGTCCAGCAGCGTCTCGTCGCCGCGCAAGTCATCCCCGCGAACAAACCGCAGTGTCCCTTCCTGCTCGTTCAACAACCAGAAAAAGTAGACGGTCAGCTTCAACTCCGCCAGGTCGTCGATCTGGGGTAGCAGGTCGACGAAGAACAGGTCCGGCACGACGACGGCCTGCATATCCTGGTCAGGAAAACCGACAAAACCCGGCAGCTGTCGAGTCACTATACCTCCCGCGGGGATCCTTCATTCATCCTGCAACTTGCTGCCCTGTCCGTGTGCGAAACCCTGGGTTCCGAAGGCTGTCCTTCGAGGCGACTGGCATCGTCCGGTCCCAGACGAACGTCTGCAGAGCACGACCAAATCACGCATCATGAATGCAAGGGCGCCATGGGCACCTCGCCAGAGCCGCCCGTCAGTAGTCCAAATCCTCCCGCCGCAGCTCCAGATCGCGGAACTGGGTAAGTTCCTTGCGGAAATACAGACTGACAGTACCGGTCGTTCCGTGGCGGTGTTTGGCGACCATCAGATCGGCGATGTTCTGCTGTTCGGACTCTTCATTGTAGTAGTCTTCGCGATAGACGAAGATTACGACGTCCGCATCCTGTTCAATCGAATTGTGGACAATGAAACCGTTGGCAGCGAAATTGTGATAGACCGGCACCGTAAGGTCGTAGACCTCTTCGACACCATCGGCCAGGATTTGAGCGACCTGGTCCCAGATTACCCCGTTTGCGATACTCTTCTCGCATGAGACTGCACCTGAGACAGGAAGAGATTTTGCGTTGGGTTCACTGTCTTGAAGACGTTCCCGGGGCGCCCTTGTCAGTTCCGTGCCCTGGAGAGACACTGTTCGGGTGGCAGGAAGGAAAGGAAGTTCCCCGGAATTCACGGCCGGCCGTTCACACTCTGGGACAACAGCCCGCAGGGTATTCTCATCTGTCGTGGCGATGTACTCTTCAGCGCGCAGTTCGTCCAGACGTTTCCATCCGCTCTTGGTAAGGAATTTGTGATTGGCAGTCGCTCTTATGGTTCTGCCCGCCTCGGTAGTAATTCGGAAGACCGGACTGGTCCCAGTGCAGAAGGCGTTGCTGACTCGGGCGGCTACCAGACCGGCGCTGGCCTGATCGAGCGCGGCAATCTGGACCCCTTCGCGTCGCTCGAGCTCCCGAATCGGGAAGGACACACCCAGTTCGGGAAGATAGACCAGCGTATCCCCACTAAGGCAACCGCTTTCGCGCAGATCGGAAAGTACCGGCTTGTTGTTGGCCCGCGTCTCAACGGCCCGGCTGAGCTGACTGAGGGCGATTATAGGTACATTCAGTTCTCGGGCCAGTCCTTTGAGCGAACGGCTGATAAAGCTGATCTCCTGCTGACGGTTTTCGCCGCGCGTTCCGCTTCCTCCGCCGGACATCAGTTGCATGTAATCGACCACAATCAGGTCGATACCGCGTTCGGCGTAGAGCCGTCGCGCCTTTGTGCGAATCTCCAAAACGGATGCACTGGGCGTGTCGTCGATAAAGATGTTGGTTCCGGCAAGCGTGTTGGCAGCCTCGACCAGGATCGGCCACTCCTCCTCATCGATCTGACCCATGCGCAGGCGGTGGCTGTCGATGGCAGTCTCGATCGAGAGAAGACGCTGAACAACCTGCTCGCTGCTCATCTCCAGGCTGAAAACAGCGACGCGGGCGTCGTAGCGGCGGGCGGCATTCTGCGCAATTGACAACCCCAGGCTGGACTTGCCCATCCCCGGCCGCCCAGCAACGATGATGAGATCGCTCTTCTGGAAGCCGCCAAGCATTTTGTCCAGCAAAACAAAGCCCGTGGGGACGCCCATCATCCGGTTCTGATTGCGGGCAAGGAAGTCGATCTGATCAATGACTTCGTCCAGCACCCGTGCAACCGGTGTCAGATCCCTGTGAATGCGACTTTCGCTGACGCCGAAGATGATCGCTTCAGCCCTGTCAACGACCTCATTGACATCGCGGCTCTCGTCATAAGCGAGTTCGGCGATCTGGTTGGCCGCGCCGAGTAGGCGCCGCAGCGTGGCCGTGCGCTCAACGATGCGCGCGTAGTGGTCTACGTAGATGGCTGTGGGCGTACTGTTAATCAGTTGCGTGATATAGGCGGGCCCACCGATCTCCTCAAGAAGATCATTTCTATCCAGTTCGTCGACAAGGGTGACAAAATCGGCAGGTTCGCGCCTCTCATGCAGCGCCAACAAGGCTCTGAAAATCCACTGATGCGGCTCGCGATAGAAGTCTCCGTCCTGGAGCGTGGTGGAGACTTTTACAATCGCATCCGGATCGATCAACAAGGAACCGAGCACGGCTTGCTCAGCTTCCACATTGGCCGGAGTCGTCTTGACGGTTGCCTCAATTGTATCGCTCATCCGAGTACTCTAGGGAAAATCCTGGCGGTTCAGGCACAGGCAAGGCACAGCGCGACTCACTGCCTTTTCGTTGCGCTGTTCAATCATGACATGAGAAGTTTGGAGGCTGCCAAGCGCTTGAGAGACAAAAACGGCGAGAACCGCTTGGTTGCGACCCCGCCGCTGCTCTAGATTACTTCTGTTGCGATTGCGCAGCCCCAGTCCGTCTCCGCCGGTCCACCCTGGCTAAAGCCGGCGGATCCCTCTACCTTGCCCCCTTAATTGTCGATGTCGAGTCCTTCAATAAAGTCACGAAAGACGTCGAGGTCCTCGTCACTCGTTTCTCCAACCTCCTCCTCGACGCCGTCGCTGCCCTGGCCCAGTACGCCCAACTCCTCTTCCGGCTGCATACCCGCCCGCTCCATTACCTCCTCGGCAACGTAGATGGGTACGTCAGCTCGAACTGCCAGGGCGACAGCGTCGCTGGGCCGGCTGTCTATCTCCAGCGACTCGCCATTGGCTTCAAGAACTATCTCGGCGAAAAAAGTCTCGTTCTGCAGATCGCTTATGACAACATGTGTAATCTCGCCGTCAAGCGATTCCGTGATCTGGCGAAGCAAATCATGAGTCATCGGTCGTACAACCTCGATGCCCTGTAGTTGTATTGTGATCGCGTCCGCTTCAAAGGGGCCAATCCAAATGGGGAGATATCTTTCGCCGTTCTCTTCTCGCAGTACAACAATTCGATGCTGGGACATCAGACTTACGCGCACGCTGTCGATCACAACTTCAATCATCCCTTGCTCCTGTACACGAATGCTGAACCCGTTCCAGGGAATCTCCCGCTGTCTCGCCGAAGCTGGCCGGACCGGGCTGAATTTCCCCGCCCGCCCGATTCGGATTATAGCATAGGCGTTTTTTCCCGCAAAGTGAAATTTCAATTCGGGGTCCGCCCAATTAGGCATTCTCTGGCACCGGATGCCGCCCGTGTCCTGAAGATCGTCTACCGGAAATGCTTCCCAATATTGGGGCGAACTTTCGTATACCTCCTGAATGCTTCCAAGCCACGGTCAGTTCTCATTCCGGTTTCCGCCAGAAAACCGCCCTCTCTGACCACTGACTACTGACCACTGGCTGCTGCAGTTTGGGCGGTCGGGCCTATTCGGCCCTCCCTTGTGCGGGGGCTCCGCCC
>JAPPKT010000217.1 GCA_028819675.1 Caldilineaceae bacterium
GGAGCCGGCGAGGATGGCGAGCGGGCCCATTTCGTAGGGCAGGTCGCCGAGGGGGGTCCAAAGGGTGAAGACGTTGGTCGTGCCGCGGCCCATGTAGACGATGTCGTAGTGGGCGCCGGTGAAGGCGCCGTTTGGCACGACGCGCAGCCATTTGAAGTCGTAGGTGAGGCTGGGGCCTTCGAGGAATTCGGCGAAGAACTGCATCAGCTCCGGGGCTTCGACGAGGGCGAGAAACTCGGGCGTGTGGGTGACGGCCTTTGCCCCGCCGAGGAATTTGCCGCGCTTGCCTTGGGCGATGACGCCATGCATGAGGGGCTGACCGGGCTCGAGCTGTTCTGCCTGCTGCAGGTTTTCGAGGACAGCGCGGCGGGCCTCCTTGACCTTCTGGCGGTCGTGCAGGCCGCGGATGCGGAGATAACCTTCGTCCTGCAGGCGGTCGCGCAGGGCCGGCATGTCGGTCCGGATGTCGGTCGAATCGCGCAGTTCGTCGAGGTAGCGGCCGCCTATTTCGAGGTCATGTTTTCCCATTGTCAGTTTCATAAGACCTGTTCCGTGGTTCGTGTTGCGGCAGAGGCTATTTGAGGCTGCCTGCTGTAAGGCCTGCGATGAAGTAGCGCTGGGCGAAGAGGAAGATAAGTAGAATCGGCAGGATGGAAACGAATGAGGCCGTGAATATGAGATGGAGCGGAACAGGCCTGCCGGAAACGCCGGAATCGAGGACAGCAAGGAAGAGCGGCAACGTGTATAGCTCCGGTTTGTTTAGGTAGATAAGCGGCCCCATGAAGGCGTTCCAGTGGCCCATGAAGGAGAAGATGGCGAGGGCGGCCATGCCGGGAAGGACGACGGGGGCGACGACGCGCCAGAAGGTGGCGAAAGGGCCGCAGCCGTCGATGCGCGCGGCCTCGATCATCTCGTCGGGCACGGTGGTCATGTACTGACGCATCCAGAAGACGGCGAAGGGCGTGGCGAGGCCGGGAATGATGAGGGGATACCAGGTGTTGATCCATTTGAGCCAGGCCATTACCAGGTAGTTTGGGACGAGGCCGACGCTGTTGGGAATCATCATCGTTGCCAGCATGGAGAGAAAGAGAGCGTTGCGGCCTTTGAAACGCAGCTTAGCGAAGGCGTAACCGGCGAGGGAGGCGAGGAATACGTTTCCGACGGTGTTGATGACCGCGATTACAGTGCTGTTAAAGAAGGTACGGCCGAGGGATACGCCGCCGCGGAAATCGATCTCGTCAGATGGGATCAGGCCTGCGATTTCAAGGTAGTTGTCAAATGAGGGACGGTTAGGCCAGAACTGTACAGGAACGATATAAATGTCGGCTGCCGGTTTGAGGGAGGAGGTGACCATCCAGTAGAAGGGAAAGATAAATACCAAGAGCGCGATGAAGAGGGTGACATGGGTAAAGATTCGGCCCAGAGTTATCCTCTTCTTAGGGGCGTAAGGGCCGGTCCGGGGTGTGGGGGCGATGGTGTCGGCGTTCTGGCTCATTGGCAGCTGTATTTCGTTGGCCTGTGGTTCATTCGGAGGCGGCGCGTTCGCTGGCGAAGATCTGCAGGAAGGAAAGGGCGATAATAATAACCGCGTTGGCATAGGCGAGCGCGGAGGCGTAGCCAAAATTGAATTTGCTGAAGGCCTGGCTGTAGATAATAAGGCCCATGAGAAGACCGGCGCGGTCAGTCCCTCCTCCTGTGCCGACGAGCATGTAGGCTTCTTCGAAGATGTTGAACATGCCGATGGTTGACAGGATGGCAGCGAAGGCGATGACGCGGCGCATGAGTGGGATGGTGATGTGAATAAAGGCCTGGAGTCCGCTGGCGCCGTCGATGCGGGCGGCTTCGAAGAGCTCGTGGGGGATGCTTTGGAGCCCGGCGAGCATGATCATCATGTTGTAGCCGACCCAGCGCCAGAGGATCATGACGAGGATTGATGGCTTAATGAATACCGGTTGATCCAAGAGGCCTCTAAATTCAATATTGAAGATTTCCAAGACCGAACCGAGCGGGCTGTAGGGAGAACCGAGCAGAAAGTCGAAGAGCAGGCCGACGACGACGAGCGAAGTGACGACGGGCAGAAAGTAGGCAGTGCGGTAGACGACGCGACCTCGGATAGGTTGATTTAGCACGTTCGCGAGGCTGAGGCTGAGAATCACCATGAGGGGGACGACCAAAATACCGAGAATTGCGGTATTGGAGAGGGCGATATGGAAGTTGTCATCGGTAAACATGCGCGCGTAGTTTTTGAAACCTACGTACTCGCTCGCGTGAACGCTCTTCCAATCCTGGAAGCTGATATAGACGGCGAAGAGAATGGGGAAGGCGCCGAAGATGCCGAAGAGGATGAAGAAGGGCGAGATAAAGACGTAGGGGGCGGTCTTCTCCCAGATGAAATAGCGGGAAACTGGGGGACGGGTTGCGGGTGGACCGCCCGGGGGCGTTGACGCCACTGCCATTTTCGGATTCCCAAATAGGAAGGGGCAACTCAGGACCGCGCAGCAGCGCTGGCTTGGCTCCCGGCCCGATTGCCGCACAGAAAACCGCCCCACGCGCGCCTATCTGTAAACGGGCTTGCGTGGGGCCGGTTGCTGGGTACAGTGGGCGATCCGATCAGCCCATGTCCTGCAGGTCTCTTATCTCCTGGGCGGCTTCGACGAGGGCCTCTTCGGCGCTGACTTCACCGTCGAGGACGCGGCCTTGCGACTGGCCGAGGATGTCCCACGCCTCGGACCAGCCCTCTCCCCAAGCGAAGGGTACGACGGCAGAGTTGACTTCGGCGTACATACGGAGGGCAACCTGGCCGCCATAGAATTCGACAGGCTCGTTCATGATTGGCCAGTCGACGGCTTCGTGGAGAACGGGGAATAGCGCGCCGGAGGTCCAGAGGACTTCCTGGCCGGGCTGGGAAAGTTGGGAGTATTCCAGGAACGTAAAGGCTTCCTGCTTGTTCTTGCTGGAATTGAGGAGGCAGAGCTGTGATCCGCCCCAAGTATGGGCGCGGCTGCCGCCTTCCATCCAGTTGGGGAGCTGGGTCACGCCAAACTGCCCGACAGTTTCAGGTGCGTTGCCTTCGATGATGCCAGCCAGCCAGATGGCTCCCGGGAAGATGGCTGAAGAGCCGTCTTTGAGGGAGGCGTTCATCGTATCCCAGGTAAAGTTCTGAAAGGCACCGGGGGAGTCCCACAGCTTTTTGAGAAAGTCCAGGGACTGTACTGCTTCGGTCTGGTCGGCGATCACGTTTCGCAGCTCAAGGTCGTAGACTCCGCCGCCCTGTTGCCAAGTCCAGCTGAGCCAGGGGTAGTAATCGTTCTTCCTGACGCCCATGAGACGGTTTTCGCCGCCGGAAGCAGCCGACAGCTCTTCTCCCGCGGCCAACCAGTCGTCGATACTGCTAATGGCGGTTGCATCGATACCGTACTGCTCGGTGATGTCACGGCGGTAGTAGAGGAGGCAGGGCGACCCATCCCAGGGGACGCCGTAGTTCTTGCCTTCGTGGACGCCGTGGATGAGTTTGTAGGGGACGATCCTGTCTTCGTGAGGCTCCATGTAGTCGGAGATGTCGGCGAGGCCGCCGGTAGCAGCCCATAGGGGCAGGTTGTAGTCCTGGGAGCCGACGATGTCGGTCAGCTCGGAGCCGGAGACCATGGCGGTCATGACTTTTTCGGCGTAGCCCGTGCCTGAGTCGATGAATTCGACCTGGATATCGGGGTGAAGATCGTTGAAGGCGGGCAAGAGGTCGCGGAAGGGATGGTTCCACCAGGAGATCAGGGTGACGTTGACGGGCTCCTGGGCGGGCGCTTCTGCAGAATCGCCGGCGGAGTCACCTCCAGCCGGGGCTACGGGGGCGGCGCAGGCGGCGAGGGCGAGGCCAGCAATGCCTAAGCCGGTGGTGCGCAAGAAATCGCGGCGCGTCACGGACTGCAAATTCGACATGCTACTTGCTCCTGTTGCAGTGAAGGTGGGATTTGACTTAGCTATACTCGGCCAGGGTGGTCTTCGTGGAATCAGGTCCCGGTACAGTTAAGACTTCGTACTGGCGCAACCATTATACAATGGTCGGACAGTTGCAAAAAACTTCGGCGCCTTCACTTGTCGTTGTTTAAATGGTCTGGGCCGGGCGGAAGATGCAGAGCTTGCGGGGATAGGGGTGGAGTTGTCCCGTCCTGGCGTCCCAGACACTTTCTAAATCATGTTTTCCTAGTTGACATTCCTCCGGATCCACGGGTAGGGGGAATCTCATCGTTGTCCCGAACGACTTTGAGAAGTTGCCCTGGAGACAAGCTATAAGGATCCCCCCAAGCCCTCGGTTCAAACTGTATCGGCGCGCTCCTTCACTTTCGTGGGTCAAGAGTCATAGAAAAGGACGGGCTGGGCTTGTTGGATAATTCCCAGCTTGCAAGCGGAGGTGTAGAACCTCTGCAGGCTGGCGAAACAGTCGACGTCGAAGCGGTATTGGATGTTTTTGTGCA
>JAPPKT010000356.1 GCA_028819675.1 Caldilineaceae bacterium
GGGGGGGGGGGGGGGGGGGGGGGGGGGCGCGCCCCCCCCCCCCCCCCCCCCCCCACAAGGGAGGGCCCAATAGGCCCGACCGCCCAAAGGCGAGGAGAGAGGAGAGAGGAACACCTCCCATTTGCTGGGTCATTGTCGGGTATAAGAGCTGTCTTTGTCCGAATCAGGAGGCCCCAGCTCTTCCGCCACTATGATGCAAATGGGTTGCATTTTGCGTACTGAATTCTTGGAGCGGGTTGATTTCTGTGCTAGGATGTAGTGTCACGTTTGCTTTGGGCAGGTCCGTTCAGTACGGCAGTGCGAAGGCTTGGGGGCGCTGCAGACCGAGACGCGGGAACTCCCGTGCGGAGGAGCGGTTACCATGAGTTACGATGGAAGAATTTACCGAGTAACCATTGGAGAGTGCGAGCGTGAGTTGCCGATTTTTGAAGTCGCTCCGGGCGTGAAGATCGCGATTTTCAACATGCTCGGCGATACCGAGGTTGTAGAGACAGCTGCGAAAATGTTGTCGGGCAGTGTGCCGGAGGGGGCCGAAGTGATTCTGGCGCCTGAAGTGAAGGCGGTGCCACTCGGGCACGCGTTGTCGGTGGCGAAAGGACTTCCGCTTGTGATTGTACGCAAGATTCGCAAACCATATATGGTGGACTGCCTAGAAACGGAGGTCGTGAGCATAACGACGGGCGAGCCGCAGACCTTGTACGTTGACGGGAAGGACCTGGGGCTGATCAAGGGTAAGCAGGCGCTGCTGGTGGACGACGTCGTCAGTACGGGAAGTACACTGAACGGCCTGCGAACACTGGTGAAGAGTGGTGGGGGGCAGGTTGCGGGGGTGATGGCAGTTTTTACCGAAGGAGATGCCGGGGCCTGGGACCAGATTACGGCTTTGGGAAATCTGCCCATATTCACTGATTGAGTCGGGATAGTCGACCGGTAGCTCCAGAAGAGAACACAGAGCTATGGAACTGACTGAGCAGCTGTCAAGAGTCGAAGAGAGATACGGGGAACTGGACCAGCTGATGGCGGACCCGGACGTGCTGGCCGACTACGTGCGCGTTCAGGAGCTGGCGCAGGAGCGCAGCGGGCTGGAGGAGCTGGTCGGCGCATATCGGCGGTACCAGGATTTGCAGCAGCAACTGGCGGACAGCAGGGAGCTGCTGGAAGAGAGCGACGATCCGGAGCTGGCTGAACTGGCCGAGCTGGAGATTGCCGAGCTTGCAGGAGAGGTAAGCGGGCTGGAGGACGACCTGCGCCGGATGTTGCTGCCCAAGGACCGCAACGACGACAAGAATGTGATCGTAGAGATACGTGCGGGGGCGGGCGGGGATGAGGCCGGAATTTTTGCGGCGGACCTGCTGCGCATGTACACGCGCTGGGCGGACGACCACAAGTTCAAAAGCGAGCTCATGAGCGTCAGCGAGACCGGCGTGGGCGGCATCAAGGAGGCGATCCTTGAGGTCCGAGGCAAGGGCGCATACAGCCGGATGAAGTACGAGTCGGGCGTTCACAGAGTGCAGCGGGTGCCCACGACAGAGAGCCAAGGTAGGATACATACGAGCACGGCAACAGTGGCGGTGCTGCCGGAGGCGGAGGACGTCGAGATTGAGATCGCACCGAATGAGATGAAGGTCGATGTGTTCCGCAGCAGCGGTCCGGGGGGGCAGAGCGTCAATACGACCGATTCGGCGGTGCGGCTTACGCATTTGCCGACGGGCATTGTCATCAGCTGCCAGGACGAAAAGAGCCAGCTTCAGAACCGGCTGAAGGCTGTTCGGATTCTGAAGACCAAGCTCTATGACATTGAGATGCAGAGGCAGTTGGAGGATATGGGCGCGGCGCGGCGCAGCCAGGTTGGTTCGGGCGATCGCAGCGAGAAGATTCGCACGTACAACTTCCCACAAGGCCGCGTAACGGACCACAGGATAAACAAGACGCTCTTTCAGTTGGAACAGGTTCTGAACGGCGACTTAGACGAATTTATCGAGGATTTGGCGGCGTTTGACCAGGCGCAGCAGTTGCAGGCTATGGGCGAAGAAGAATAAGGCATGTTTGAACACGGAGAGAGTCCCGGGGAACGGGATAGACTTGCACCCTATGTGGCCTCTGAGCGGTCGGACAGCCACATTGACGTGAACTCGCATCGCAACGTCGACAACGGGAGACCGACTGATCGGGTTGAAGGAGAAAGAGGTGGGACGCAGTATGGTAGCGGTCAGAATGAGGACCCGTTTCACTGGAGTTTGACACAGGGTACAACGGTTGGGCGTGCGTTGATCTCGGCAGCGCAAAGGCTGGGGGAGACAAGCAGCGAGGCGGCGCGATTGGATGCGCAGGTACTGCTGGCTCATGTCTTGAATCAGAGCCGCAGCTGGCTCTTCGCCCACCACGAGTTTGAACTCAGCGATGAGGACTGCCGCCGATACGCGGACTTGATCACGCGGCGCCGGCGGCGGGAGCCGGTGGCCTATTTGCTGGGGCGGAAGGAGTTTTACGGCCTGGAATTTGCTGTGGACCAGCGCGTACTGATTCCGAGGCCGGAGACGGAACTCCTCGTCGACCTGGTCCTGGCGCAGATCAGCGATCGGGGGGGCCGACCGGTGGTGGTGGCCGACGTGGGCACGGGCAGCGGGGCGATTGCAATAACCGTTGCCGTACATGCGCCGGAGGCTAAGGTGTACGGCATCGATATCAGCCAGGATGCGCTCGAGGTGGCTGAAGAGAACAGGAAGCGGCTAACGCCGGAAGCGGGCCCCCTACTTCTTGAAGGGGATCTCCTGGATCCGTTGCCGGAGCCGGCCGACGTGATCGTGGCTAATCTTCCCTATATCGCCGACGAAGAGTATTCAGGCCTGCAGTCGGACGTGCGGGATTACGAACCCCGCCTTGCATTGAAGGCAGGCGTGGAAGGGCTGGACCTGATTGAGAGGTTTTTGGAGCAACTGCCTTCTAAGGTACAGCCAAGAGGAGCGGTACTGCTGGAAATCTCTCCCAGGCAGGGGGAGGTCGTGCAGAAGATGGCACAGGACCTGCGACCAAGGCCTTCGTACGTCGGTCTGCGGCGGGATTACAGCGGGCAAGTGCGGATGGTAACGCTGGAGTTCTGACCGAATTCACCGAAC
Source organism: Caldilineaceae bacterium (assembly GCA_028819675.1). Next base: position 3,117 of record JAPPKT010000356.1, read on the forward strand.
CCTAGTGATAATGAGAAGAAGAATCGATTTGGTCGTCCTCGATATGGACGGCACGATCTATGGCAGGCAGTTCGCGGGTGGGATTTCGCCGCGGGTGCGGCGTGCGATCGCGGCTGTGCAGGAGGCGGGGACGCCGGTCACAGTTGCGACGGGGCGGATTTTCGATTTTGTGCGTGGGGTCGCGCCGGAGTTGGGCTTGACGCTGCCGGTGATCACGGCGCAGGGCGCGGTGATTGGCGATCCGGTCAGTGGAGAAGTACTATACGAGGCGTTGATAGAGCAGGAGTCTGCGCGCAGTGTGGCAGCCTGGGCCGACGGGGAGGAGCGGACGACGGTCTTCTATCTGAATGGCGCTGGCGGACGTACACGGATGGTGCAAAACGCGCCGGCCACGGCAAACGGGGGGATCGGATGGGAGGGGTGGGACAGCGCTACCTATGACCACTGGTTCGGCAGTCCCAGAGAGATGCACGAGAGTCTTTTGGACGTTGTGTCTGAACCGGCGAGCCCTATGTTGAAGTTCATAACCGTCAACGACCATACGCGGGAGCCCGATCAGACGGCGGCCCTGCAGCAGCGGTTTGGCGACGGTGTGCACATGAGCCGGTCCCACCAGTATCTAGTTGAGGGGACGGCACCGGAAGCAAACAAAGGGCATGGACTACTGTGGTTGAGTGAGCGGATCGGAGTTCAGCCGGAACGGGTCCTGGCCATTGGCGACAATGAGAACGATATCCCGATGCTGCGGGCGGCCGGTGTGGCGGTGTGCATGGGCCAGGCCACTGAGGTCGTGCAGGCTGAGGCTGATTGGGTGGCGCCGACGCTGGAGGAGGATGGCGCTGCGGTAGCTTTGGAACGGTATGTACTGTCATAGGAATGGGGATCTTTCCTTCTCCGATTCACCACCGAACTTAGTGTGTCCTTCGGAAGAGATCCCATGTTGGGAATTGGTATATTCCCGCTTTTGCTGCTATACTCTTGGCGAAATCGCGGCAAGATAGCAGACCGAGTGAATTCCCCTCACGAAGAAGAACGGGCGCCATCAAGCCATATGGGCGGGTCCCTCCGCCAAAAGCACCTAACTGAACACGAGACGCGTAATGGCGCTCGACCATATTCAGTCAATGTCCCAGCGGCCTGAAGCCATCTTCGTTGCCGGCGGTGGGTCGCTGCGGTTGAATTTGTCTTAGGTGGTTGAAACCCTTTTTTTCAGAATCCATAAGGAGAATGCACACCATGCAAGAGAAGCAAAGAGTAAACCGTCGCCAGTTCCTGCGGATGAGTTCTGCCGTGGGCGCGACTGCGTTTCTGGCGGCCTGTGCGGCGCCGGCGGCGCCGGCTGCCGACA
>JAPPKT010000153.1 GCA_028819675.1 Caldilineaceae bacterium
GCCCCCGCAAGGCCAGATACTGGCTCAGCCGAACCGAGCCGGACGATGCTCTTTTTATCTACAAGGTTCCCTACCACAACACACGCCGCTACCTTCAAGGCATTCTCATCAGCTTCGCCCACTACCTGCGGATTTACGGAGGCGTCTAGCTCTTGTTGACGTCCGTAATGTCCTGTCCAAGTGGTTGAAACGAAGTGTCGACGAGCCCAACCCCTAGTCTCCAGGGTTCCCCTGCGGCCATATTGGCAAATTCTGGGAACTACAGTGACTGCTAAGTCCTTGCCAAATGGCATTCATGATTCAGCATGTCGAAGATGTTTCTCTCTCCCCGCCTTTGGGCGGTCGGCTGCAAGCGGCCGACCGCCCAGAAAAGCAGTAGTCAGAGACGGCGCTTATTCTGGCGAAAACTGGAATGGGAACTGACCGTGGCTTGGTTGCATCCAGAGGCATGCGACTGTTCACCCCCATTTTGGGATGCACCGTTTTTGTCCGCCTGATCTTTTGCGCGCGCACGGCCCTGTGCTATACTGTCCAACCGCGACGAGGGACAGCTTGTCTGCTCCCTCGTTCTTTCTGTTCACAGCACAATGTTGTGGACCTTTGTCTGAACTGCGGTTCTCAGTTTTCAGTTTCTAGTTTTTGGTGCTGCCTCTCGCTTGCGTTCAGGGCGGTTACTGAAAACCGGAATCCGCAAACTGGGAACTAACCCTGGACAATGCTCATGGAAAGGAGTAAAAGGGTAGATGAACACGTACGAATTGGTGTACATCATCCAGCCCAATCTGGATGATGATGGTGTCAAAGCCGTGGATGACCGGATCAGTCAGGCCATCGGCGGCGAGGACGGGACAATCGCGAGCACCGATCATTGGGGCAAACGCCGGTTGGCCTATCCCATCAAAGGCCACTTTGAGGGACACTACATTCTGCACAACCTCTCGATGCCTCCCACCGCGGTGCAGAACGTCGAACGACAGTTGCGGCTATCAGAAGATGTATTGCGTTTCCTTGTTGTCCGCGTTGGGGACTGAGCCACAAAGGAGCATCGAATGTCTGACGAAAACAGAGTGAACGAAGCCGAAGCGAATAGCGAAGAACAGCCGGTAGCCGAGACGCCCACGGGCGAGGATGCCTCCGTGCTCGAAGAGAGTCCGGAGGAGGGCGCTGCGCAGGCCGTTGCCGAAACGGATGGAGAATCTGAGTCCGAGGCTATCGCAGAGCCGGAGGCTGAAGCGGCTACTGAGCCCGAGTCCGAAGCTGTCGCAGAGCCTGAGGTTGAGGCGGTTGCTGAGCCATCGGCTGTGGCAAGCGTCGAGTCGGATGCAGACAGCGGCCGCGAGAGGCAGGAGACCCCCACTTTTAACCGTGTTGATGGGCCGGCGATATTCAACCGCGCCAGGCAGGGCAATCAGCGCAGAAATCCCCGTCACGTCGGCAACGACGTGCGTATCGACGAGATCGACTACAAGAACATACAGGTTCTCAGCCGGTTTGTCGATAACTACGGGCGCATTCACAACCGCCGCAAGACCCGCGTCACCGCCAAGATGCAGCGCAAAGTGACCAGGGCGATCAAGCGGGCCAGACATCTGGCCTTGATGCCCTACACAGGCGAACATATCCGCATCACCGGCAGACGCGGTTGATCGATTCATGGCCAAGAAGCGCAGAAGAAGAAGGCAGGAAGAACAGCCGCAGGTCGAGAACCGGCGTGAGGTTCGGCTGCGCGCCCGCGACAGGGAGCGCAACCTGCGGCTCACCGCGATCGTCGGCGGGCTCGTGGGTGTGGCGCTGCTACTGGTCCTGTATGGCGTGGCCAATGAGTTGATCATCAAGCCCAACAGCGTTTTGGCGCAGGTCGAAGACCAAACGATCGTCACACGAGACTTCTGGCAACAGGCGCGCCTGCGCGAGAGCGAATTGCAAAACCAGCGTTTGCGGCTGCAGATATTCGCCCAGCAGTTTGGGGATTCCAGCCTGTTCGCTTCCCAGATCGCTTCGATCAATGCGACGCTGGCCAGCCCTTTGACGCTGGGGACACAGGTCCTCAACGATATGATTGAAGGGGCTGTCCTGCAGATCAAGGCGCCGGAAGTGGGCGTGTCGGTGACCGATGAAGAGGTGGAAGAGACGCTGCGGCAAGAGGTGGCGCAAGGGCAAGGTGCTCTGACAGTGCCGCAGGCCACGGCCACCGCCGACGCCGCTGCCGAAGCGACGGCCACCGCGGAAAGCTTTACGCCGACGCCGGTCCCATCACCTACTCCGACACCGGAAGATGAGGCCGACAGCGAACCGACCGCAGCCGCGGCCGCGGGGGAGCCAGAGACCGTGGAAGAGGCGCCCACACCGGAGCCGCCTACGGTCCTGACCGACGAGTTGTACGCGGAGGGGCTGAGCACTCTAGAGGGGAATCTGCGCGAGAACGCCGGGATGAGCCTGGCCACCTATCGCGAGGTGATCCGGGCACGTCTGTTACGTACAAAGGTGTCGGAGACGGTCAGCCGGGACCTGGTATCCGACACGGAGGAACAGGTCCGCGTTCGCCATATTCTGATCTCCGTCGACCCCGAGCCGGAGCCGGCTGGCGAGACGGAGGGCGCGACACCCGCGGCCGAAACGACTCCTGCCCCGCCTGGAAGTACAGAGGCAGACGCAGAGAGCACAGTCGCGCCTGCGGCGGCAATAACGGTGGAGGTCGGTGGGGATGACGAGACATCTCCGGTTGAGACGCCTCCACCCGCGCCCGAAAGCCGTGACGAAAACGGCGAGAGTCCAGAGGCGCCGGCGGCCGAAATGACGGCAGGGGAAGGAGCGGAGGACGATGGGGTTGGCAGCCCGCCCGCCCCGGAAATATGGAATCCTGACGCCAACGGCGACGGCCGTGTTGACGACGCCGAGGCGCTGGCCTTTGCGCAGATACTGCATCAGCGCATTCTGGACGGCGAGGATTTCGCGGACCTGGCGCTGCGGTTCAGCAACGACCCGGGCAGCGGCTCACAAGGCGGAGATCTGGGCTGGGCGGGCCGCGGGCGCTACGTGCCTGAATTTGAGGAAACGGCGTTTTCACTCGGGGTCGGCGAGATGAGCGCGCCGGTCAAGTCGACCTTTGGCTACCACATCATTGAAGTGTTGGAGCGGGATGATGAACGGCCGAAGGAAGAGGCCGGCTTGCAGCAGGAGTATGCCGAGGCTTTCCAAACATGGCTGCAGGAGCAGGTACTGTCGCTGAACATCGACCGTCCGGACAATCTGGCCGCCATGCTGCCGCGCAATCTTGGAGACTCGGATGACCAGTAGGCTCGGTCGGCAGCGCTAGGTCGTTTTGCAGTCAGGCTGTGGGACAATCAGAGATATTAGGGCGCCGGGTGTTATGCCCGGCGTTTCCTATTGTGGCCGGGGTTCCTGTGCGCCGGTCGCCAGGCAGGCGCGGATTTCGCTGATCAGCGCGCCGGCCTGCGGCCAGGTCAGCATCTCCAGGGTGCGCGGGCGGGGCAGGTCAACGGAGAAGGCGCCCTGCAGGCTTCCGGGCTGCCCGCTCAGTACGAGCACACGGTCGGCGAGGAAGACGGCCTCCTGGATGCTGTGTGTGATCATCAGGGCGGTCTGCTTGCGGTCGCGGCAGAGGCGCAGGAGTTCCTGGTTGAGACGCTCACGTGTCAGCGCGTCGAGCGCGCCGAAGGGCTCGTCCAGCAGAAGAAGCGCTGGACTCTGTAACAGCGCGCGCGTGAGCGTGACGCGCTGGGCCATGCCGCCGGAGAGTTGAGAGGGATAGGCGTCGGCGAAGGCTTCCAGCCCCATCAGGGCGAGCGCCGCACAGGCCCTTTCCCGGTCGTCCTTATCGAGGGGCTTATGCAGTTCGAGCGGGAGGAGGACGTTTTCGAGGGCCGTGCGCCATGGCATCAGATTCGTATTCTGAAAGACGAACCCGATCTGCGGCTGTGGGGCGCGCACAGAGACGCCCCTGAACTGTACCTCGCCTGCTATTGGCGTCAACAGACCGCCGAGAATGCGCAGAAGCGTCGACTTACCGCTGCCGCTGTTGCCGACCACGCAGACAAACTCATGCTCCTGCAGGGAGAAGGAGACCTCTGCCAGCGCCGGCGTGACGCGGTTGCGGCGGGGGTAGTTGTGGCTGACGTTGTGCGCCTGGAGTAAAGGATCTGTCATCGGTGCTCAGGGACAGAGTTTGCCGGCGGCCGGTTGCGGAAGGCCGGCCGCTGGAATATCACTGAATAAATTCATTGGTGTACATCTCTTCGGGTTGGACGAGCCGGTCCACAAAGCCGATCCGCCGCAGGAGTTCAGCCACCGTCTGCCATTCGGCATCGGTCGTGGCGCCGGGCGCGCCCTGCGGCCGCGGCTGCCAGAAAGGCAGCGAGGCGTCGAAGACCAGGCGGTTGGCGGCCTCGTTCTCTCCACCCGCCTCCGGCACAAAGGTCAACGAGATTGCGAAGGACTC
>JAPPKT010000134.1 GCA_028819675.1 Caldilineaceae bacterium
CTAATCGAAGGTGTCCAGCCAGACCACGTCCCGCCAGTCCCATCAGATCCCCGTATGTGCCGGCCTTGTGCCTGCCCTCGCATCCTCCCCAACTGACGGACTCCACCGTACGGCCAGGCCTGGCGCCTGCACTGCGTCTCGCCCAAAGACGGTAAACAACGCCAGCCACCGCTGGCGCCGATTCCCCGCCAGACTGTTCCCACCCCAATACTGGGATGCACCCAAAGTGAAATTGGGTATTGACATACCAGAACGGGTGTGCTATATTGGATCTGTAGAGTGAAATCCAGCCAGTCAGGCAGGGGGCCAGAGAGGAGCAATCATGGCGAAGGACATCAAGAGGATGACGCGGATCGAGTTGGAATCGGAACTGGTCGCCGAACGCGCCGCCACCCGCCGGAGTAACACGATAATCCTGATGATGACCGCGTTAGCCGTGCTGGGGTTTATGGTAATGGCCGGTACAGTTGCGCCATTTGCCGGCTGAACCGGCCTGCCGGAATAGGAGGCTTGTAACTGTTTTGCTCGCCGGTTGGCGCAGTGTAACTGTTTTGCTGCTGTTGTAACTGTTTTGCTTGGCACAAACCCCTTGGTAACAGCATGTTTTGCATTGACTTGGTTAGGCTGGAAGATCCTGTGGTTCAGTTCGACGAGCCGAACTCGACGATAAAACAACGGCCGGCTCTCCAGACGCAAACAAGCCAGCCACTTCGACTTTCTGACCAACGAAGAGATTGCAGCGATGGAACAGGCAGTGCAATCCGCCTATGGAAACGCAACTGCACCCCGAATCTGACCTACATCCGATCACCTCTCCTCGAGCAGCTTGTCTAACCGTCCAACCCGTCCCCAATTGGCTGGTGGAAGTAGTAGCAGAGCCCATCCGGGGCGATAACGAAAAAGACCTGTAACTTCTGCCCGTCGTTCTCGTCCACGCGCCAGTTTCCGATTTCGATCCCCCTGCCCTCCAGCTCCTGGCGCGCTCTGTGGATATCGGTCACCCGAATCGCCGCGCCATCGTTACTGGCGTCACCGCCATTAACCGCGAACCCGATGCGAACGCCGTCGCGCTCAAGAATAACCGTCGGCACAGGGTCATCACGTCGTTCGACCTCTTTGAGTCCAAACGCGTCTCGGTACCACGCGGAAGCTTGATCGATATCCTCAACCGGCAGTGCCAGGACATCCTCCGCATAGGGAAAAGCAGCTTCATACAGCTTGATTGAGCCCATATCTTGGTCTCCTTTTTGGGCTGGAGTCGTGTTGGAGAGGGAAAAAACATCTCTGGATCGTTGCCAATGTCTGAACTCGGACCAGATACCACCACACCACGAGGGGATCGCCGGCCGGGGTTACGTCCGCATTGCCGGGTTGCCTGAAATGACGAGTGCCGGCAGTTGTCGGCAAGTTTCGGAAATCCGCTGTTCTTTTGACCGCGAGGAACGCAAGGAACCATCCATCCTCGTCAAATGTTCAGCCCCCGAGAGTTTCTCTGCGCATATCAAGTGCTTGCCGGATTAGTGCCTGGACCGCCGGCAGATTTGCGTCATCAACTGAGCGAATCTTCACATGGCGCATTTTGGCGCCCGTCCCCTCCAGCAGACCCGCCGGATCCGCCAGGTCAACACCTTGGTAGAAGCCGAGATTGACCCATTTCTTATGCGGCAGAATATAGGCGTAGCCATCGAGCATCTTCCGTGGACCCACGCCATAGGTCGCAGCTCGGTCGCCGAGGCGAACCACCTCGCATGCATTCTGATCGACTTGGAACACGGTTTCCTGAAGCGCTGTTACAATAGGCCGCATGGTCTCTTCAGAGAGCTGCAGCAACTCTTCGAATGTTCCGAGTTTCGCTTTGGTCATGTTGGATATTCTTCTCTCTTGGTCTCTCCCTGGAGCCTTTATCCTACTCCGGCGCTTCCGCCGTTTCTTCGACTTGGAGACGATAGTATCCGGACCGCTGTTTCGGTCGATGAGTGCTTTGGCTCGGCCGGCGCGCCACTGGTCGGGGACCGGAACGGGGCTAGCGCACCGGATTGAGGAGCCTGTGGGGGAGGGCCTCTGCCCTCTGAAAAACGCCAGAAAGGGCGAGGTCCTGAAGTGTAATCCCTTCAGGACCTCGCGTTAACTATCTAGTCGTCTCGGTTGGCGGTCGAATGTTCAGGCTCCTCGGGTTGGATTCGAACCAACAACCCTCCGGTTAACAGCCGGATGCTCTGCCGATTGAGCTACCGAGGATCACACCATTCCTTACGTGGTCGCTTGGGGCCCGCAGATGTCGGAATCCTTCAAGACAACAAGTAGCCAGTATATCAATCTGGCCGGGCAACTGTCAAAATTACGACCTCGCCGAAACGGCTCTGATGCAGGCCATCAGCCCAGATAATCGCGCAACTTCCGGCTCTGCAGAGGATGGCGTAGTTTGCGCAAAGCTCTTGCCTCAATCTGTCGCACACGCTCGCGGGTGATGTTGAACTCCTTACCCACATCCTCCAGCGTCTGGCTTGTACCGTCTTCCAGACCGAAGCGCATACTGAGCACCTTTCGTTCCCGCTCAGGCAAGTCATTCAGAATCTCGCTCATCTGCTCCTGCAGCAACAGGCGGCTGGCGGAATCTACAGGAGCGGGAATGCTTTCGTCTTCGATGAAATCGCCCAAAAAGCTGTTCTCTTCAGTCCCAACCGGCATGTCCAGGCTGATCGGCTCCCGGCTGAGCCGCTGGATGCGCTGCACCTTGGAAACAGCCTGGTCCAGAATGGCCTTAAGATCACCCGTGATCGGCTGCTCCGCCTCCCACGCCTGGCGCACCTCCGCAGCCACATCCGGTTCCAGATAACCCATCTCCAGTGCTATCTTTTCCGGAGTGGGCTCCCCGCCCTTTAGTTCCTGTTGCAGTTCTCTTTCGGCGCGCATCTGGCGGTTGATCGTTTCCACCATATGCACCGGAATGCGAATGGTGCGCGCCTGGTACGCGATTGCCCGACTGATAGCCTGGCGAATCCACCAGGTGGCGTACGTACTGAATTTGAACCCCAGCGTGTGATCGAACTTCTCTACCGCACGCAGCAAGCCGACATTCCCCTCCTGAATGAGGTCCTGAAAGTTCAGGCCGCGGCCAATGTAGCGTTTGGCGACACTGACGACCAGGCGCAGATTGCTCTGGGCCAGCTTGCCCTGCGCCAGTTTGCCATCAGCGACAACTGCTTCCAACTCTTCGATTTCTTCCGGGGTCAGCTCTGCCGCTGGCTCGTCGCCGTCGGCAGTAGCCTGTTCGAGGCGCTCTTCGGCCTGCAGACCGGCCCGGATTCGTATCGCCAGAGCGGTCTGCTGTTCGGTGGTCAGCAGGTCGTGGCGGCCGATCTCGCTCAGATACATACGCATCGGATCCAGTACCTGGCCGACCTCCGGCACATCCTCTATGATCTTTTCTACCGGGATCTGCGTCTCCTGCTCAATCTCTTCTTCCAGCTTCAGGTCGCGTTCAATCGAAGGAAGGGCACTGTTCTCCTGCCTACCGTCTGTCTCCGGATACAGTTCCGTCTCTTCCAGTGATTCTTCAGTCTGTGAATTGTGACCATCAAGCTCGCTGCCGGCACTTGGATAGTTGGCCGAGGCGACGGCAGGCTTCGTCTTTGACGCACTGCGTTTGGGTGCCATTTTTCCACCTGTATTGGGGGATCTCAGGCGATAGCGATGCCTGATTCAACTCGTGTGACTCCGTAGGTGACCTGGGTGCTACGCGCCATTACGTGTTCCAGGTGATGACGGTCACGGCGATTGGCGTTTATGATCGATGAAAATTCCAGAATCGCTTCACGGTTCTCGTTTTCCTGTGCATCGTGCAACAGAAACTGCATTGCCGACAGACTTTCTCGCAGCCGCGCATACCGAAGACGGATCAGCAGTTTAAGCAGCGCATTCTGAATTTCCCCCTGCTCCCGTTCCGGCATCGCCAAAATCTGAGTCGTCAACTGCGATAGGACCGGGTGATAGGTGGGGCTGAGTGTCTCCTGAAACGCTTTGATGTCCCAGAGTTCATCACTGGCGATGAAGCGCCGCAACGCACTGAAGATCTCCCGGTACTCGATCTGCTGGAAATCATTTCCGCTCAGTGGGGCGATCTCCAACTCCTGCGATTTCTCCGACAGCCATATCAACAGGTCCGGCTCGTCGATCAATAGGGCCAGCAGAAAGACCTCCAGTTTCGCCTCCGGCACAATAGCTGCCAGGTCCGGCGGCGGCGATGATGGTGTCGCCCCATACGCTTCGTTGCCTACAGTCCGGCCTGCGTCGGCGGCCTCCTCCTGAGGCGCAAAATCCGGGGCCGTCTGTGATTCCGCTCCCGCCGCGGCCTGCCCATTCTGTGGCCGGGTGAACCGGCGCCGGTGGCGGCCCTCCTGCGGTGGATGCCGTAACTCGCGGGCGTTGGCCTTCACCCGCTGCTCAATCGTCCGTTCTT